>DATCYI010000417.1:0-12338 GCA_036570385.1 Acidimicrobiales bacterium
GGCCGGGCAGGCCGAGCCCGTCGGGCAGGACGAGGCGGGGCCGGTCCTCGAAGACCTTGATCCGGCAGCCGGCGTCCACCAGCGCCGGGACCAGGTCCAACATGGCCTGGTCGGTGCCGATGCAGGCGGTGAGGCCCGAGCCGAGGAGCTCGGGATCGGCGGCGGCCGCGTCGACCACGGGCCCCTCGAAATCGACGATGCCGGGCATCTCGCGTGCCGCGTGCACCGCGCGGGTGGGTGACGGGGTGAGGGCCATGTCAGACGACCGGCTGGGGGGTGAGCTGGTGGACCCAGGAGGGTGGCGCCTTCAGCATCCAGCGGGGATAGTGCTCGACGAGGCCGCTGACGGCGTCGGACAGCAGGTGGTAGGGGTGGGAGCGGTCGGCCACCATCTTCCCGAACTCCTTGAGGACCAGGTAGGAGGGGTTGCGACGCACGATCGGCTGGCGGTCACCGAGCTTCTCGAAGCGGGCCATGGCCTCGAAGAGCTTCTCCTCGGACAGCCCCATGCCCACGACGCTGTCGCGTGCGTTGGCGAAGAGGGGCATGGCCGCCGGCAGGGAGGTCAGCACGGCGGGCGACAGCAGGACGCGCGCCACGGTGCGGGCATGGACGTGGAGCGGGTCGCGGCCCAGCACCTCGAGCACGTGGTACCCCACGGCCAGGTGGCGCGACTCATCGTTGTTCACCTTGTCGAACACCACCTGACAGAGCGGGTCGGGAACCTCCTCGGTGAGGAACTTGAGCAACGCCCCGTCGAGGGCGACCTCGAGCATGGGGATGGCCGAGCCGAGCACCGGCAGCGGCAGGGAGTCCGCGAAGCGATCCAGCCAGTCCATCGCGAGGCGGATGCTGATGTGGGGTTCGGGGGGCTCGTCACCATCCAGCATCCCCCACCGGCGCATGAGGGCGATCTCGGCGTTGGCGTGGCGCTGCTCCTCGGCGTGGAAGTACCGGTAGAGCTCGGCCAGCGTCGGGTCCTGCGCCCGCCGGGCAAGGGCGGCGAAGGCCCGGGCGCCGACCTGTTCGATCCAGGCCACGTCGGCCATGAAGGCCGCCAGCTTCGGGCGCTGCTCGTCAGTGATGCGGTCGGCGCCGGGAGCGTCCCAGTCGATGTCGGCCAGGGCCCATTGGCGCTCCTGGACCCGGTCCAGCGTCCGCGAGAGATCGAGTGGCATCGAGGAGTCCTCCAGTTGACGAGTCAATGAAACATTGTAGCATCAGCGTATCACCGATGCGGTCCGATTCGGCCGCAGACCAGACCGTGGAGGTCCTCCGTGCCGACGTCCCTCTCCCGAGCTCCCCGCACCATCCCGTCCGACTTCGACCGATCGGTCCAGACCCGCCGGATCGCCGTCGACCACGAGGGTCCGCTGTCACGACACTTCGTGGAGGGCGACATCCTCCAGAGCCACATCCTGGCCGTGCTGTCGGCCACCTTCCCCAAGGGTGAGCAGTTCTTCGTCGACTCCGTGCGCAACTTCCGGGACCAGATCACCGACGAGGAGCTGCGCCGCCAGGTCGCCGGCTTCATCGGCCAGGAGACGATGCACGGCCGCGAGCACGACCGGTTCAACGAGGTGCTCGGGCAGCTCGGGTACCCCACCCGCTTCGTCGACAGCACCACCGGCGCGGCCATGGGCCTGTTCCAGCGGTTCCTGCCCGACTCGGTGCAGCTCGCCATCACGGCTGCGGCCGAGCACTTCACCTCCGTGCTCGCCGAGCAGATCCTCGAGGACGACTCCTTCGCCGACCAGGACCTGCCCGAGCACGTGAAGGACCTGTTCCGGTGGCACGCCCTCGAGGAGTGCGAGCACAAGGCGGTCGCCTACGACGTCTACGACCAGTGCGTGGGCAGCGAGGTGATCCGCCTCGCCACCATGCAGGCGCTCACCGGCCTGCTCGGCGCGGTTGCACTCGGCAGCCTGCTCGGCAGCGTGATCACCGACCGCGCCGCCCGCAACCCGCTGCGGTTCATCGGCAGCCTCCTCAACCTGCGCAACTCCCCCTTCGCCCGGCGCAAGATCGCCCTGCGGCTCCTCGAGTACAACCGTCCCGGCTTCCACCCCGACGACCGCGACACCGAGGTGCTCGTGGTCCGCTGGCGCGACGCCCTCTTCGGCGCCGATGGCGAGCTGAACGAGCTGCTGGTGAGCGCCCGGGCCAGCTGAGGACGGCGGGGGTGGGCCGGGAGAGCTGCGCTCCCCGGGGCCCACCGCCCCCGCCCGACCGCCCCCGCCGGCGGCCGGATCAGGCCCCGGTCAGCGCCTCGTGCGGGCCAGAGGAGCCGGCGGCGGGCTCGCGCACCGGGGTGGCGTAGCGGTAGTGCGTCAGGGGGAAGTGGCGGTTGTCCCACCACATCTCGGCGTAGAGGGACGGTCGCAGCGGGCTGTCACCCTGGAAGTTCACGTAGTAGGTGTTCGACGTGGCACAGGTCGGGCCGAACAGCGGGCTCTCGGCCTGGCGCTCCCGGCACCTCCGCACGAAGCGGTCCTGGGGTCCCTTGCGGATCTCCGCCGACGTGGCGCTGCGGCGGTCGGCCTCGGCGATGACCCGGACGGCGTGGCGGGTGGTGGACTCGATCATCCAGAAGTACGAGCCGACGACGAAACCGTAGGGGCCCATCACCGAGAACAGGTTCGGGAACCCGCACACGCTCACGCCCTGGTAGGCGTGGAACCGGTTCTCGAGCCAGAACTGCCCGAGCTCGACCCCGTTGCGGCCGTGGATCGGGAACGGCACCGGCTCCTGCTCCCCCATCACGTGGAAGCCCGTCGCGCAGATCAGCACGTCCGCCTTGTGCAGCACGCCGTCGTCGGTGCGCACGCCGGTGGGCGTGATGGAGCGGATGGGGGTGGTGATGAGGTCGACGTTGTGCTGGTTGAAGGTCTTCAGGTACGTGTTCGACATCGACGGGCGCTTGCAGCCGAAGCCGTAGTCGGGGATCAGCGCCTCGCGGGTCTCGGGATCGTCGACCTGGGATCGCATCCAGGCCCGCAGCGCCGTCTCGAGTCCGCTGCGCACCGGCTTCAGCCGCTGCTGGAACACGACGTTGGCCGTCACGTCGAAGAACGCCGTGGCCGCGCCGCGCACGGCGTTGCGCACGGGCGGCACGGAGAGCACCGCCCGGGACAGCAGGCCGAGCTCGGCGTCGGCCTTGGGCGCCACCCAGATGGGCGTGCGCTGGTACACGTCGAGCTGAGCCACGTCTGCGGCGATCTCCGGGATGACCTGGAGGGCGCTGGCGCCGGTGCCGATGCAGGCGACCCGCTTGCCGGTCAGGTCGATGCTGTCGTCCCAGCGGGCGGTGTGCAGGATCGTGCCCTTGAAGCTGTCGATGCCGTCGATGTCGGGGTACACGGGGCGCTCGAGGGCACCGACCGCGTTGATGACGTAGCGGGCGGTGATCTGGCGCGCCCCGCCCTCTCCGACGATCGACAGGTGCCACAGATCGGCGGTCTCGTCGAAGGTCATCTCCTCCACGGTGGTGTGGAACCGCATCCGACGCCGCAGCTCCCGGCGGTCGACCACGTCCTCGGCGTAGGCGAGGAGCTCCGCCCCGGGGGCGAAGACCCGAGACCAGTCGGCCCGCTGCTCGTAGCTGAAGCTGTAGACCAGCGACGGGATGTCGACGGCGACGCCGGGGTAGCGGTTGGCCCGCCACGTGCCGCCGGGGCCGTCCCACTTCTCGAGGATCACGTAGTCGTCGATGCCGGCCCTCTCGAGCTCGACCGCGGCCCCGATCCCGCCGAAGCCGGCGCCGATGATCACGACGTGGTGGTCAGGTTTCGTTGTGGCCCTTCGCGCCGGGGACGGGTCAGTGATGGTCATCGGGGTCTCCCGGGTCGCGACACGGTGTAACATCTTCATGCTACTGTATCAATCGTTTGCGAGTCATCGGTAGCCCGAACGGAACAGGCAGGGGAACCGCTCGGCACAGCGAACGTCCTGAGGCGTTGCAGGGGTGACGCGGCGCCGACCTTCGAGTTGCGGGACGCCGGGCCCGGTTGAGTGAGACAATGATCTGGCTGCGTTGCAATGTGACGGTCCTATGTAGGTACCGTCGTGTGGCCGAAAGATGCACCCGCTTTACGCCAATGCCGGAAATGAGCGACGAGATGTGCCGATCATCACAACCAGGGGCGACCGCTCAGCGCACAGGGACGCGGTTGCGGTGAGCCGCGTCTCGAACCTGCTCGCTGACGCTGGCGGCACGATCTCGCTCGCCCTCGAGGGCGTCCGGAACACCTGGGACGTCCGCCACTGGTGGCGGGAGTACGTCGTGCAGTCGGCGTTCCTGGTCAGCGTGACGCTCACCCCGGTGGTGCTCATCGCCATCCCGCTCGGCGCCACCATCTCGCTCCAGATCGGGCAGCTCACCCGCCAGCTGGGCGCCGAGTCCTTCACCGGCGCCGCCATCATCGTCGGCATCATCCGGGAGGCAGCGCCCATCGCCGCCGCGCTGCTCATCGCCGGCGCTGGCGGGTCGGCCATGACCGCTGACATCGGCGCTCGGAACATCCGCGACGAGCTGGCGGCCATGGAGGTCATGGCCATCAACCCGGTCGGCCGGCTGGTGACCCCGCGCCTGTGGGCCGCCGCCTCCGTGGGCGTCCTGCTCGTGTCGATGGTGATCGTCGGCGGGGTGGGCGGCGGGTTCTTCTTCACCGTCATCGTGCAGGGGGTCTCCCCGGGCGCCTTCTTCAACGGGGCCACCGCCCTGGTCCGCATGTCCGACCTGGTTGTGGCCATGGGCAAGGCCGGGATCTTCGGCATCATCGCCGCCGCCATCGCCTGCCAGCGAGGCATGAGCTGCGACCGCAGCCCCCTCGGCGTGGGCATCGCCGTCAAGCAGGCCGTGGTCATCACGCTGCTCACCGTCTTCACCGTCAACTACGTGATCACCTCGATGTACGTGATCCTCGTCCCCCAGCGACTGTTCTGATGGTCGTCGCCGCACCGCTCCCCCGCCGAACCCTGCGCCGACTTGCCCGACGGGCCGAGACCGTCGAGGCGCGCCTCGCCGGTCTGGGTGCGTTCGCGATGTTCACGACCACGGTGCTCTGGCACGCCCTCGTCGACGTCATCGGGCAGCTGCGCTTCCGACGGGTGGTGCTGCGCCACACGAGCGACATCGTCGCGGGCGCCGGCGCGGTCGTGGTGGGCGGCGGCATGGTGTTCGTGGTCGCAGCCATGGCGCTGGCGGTCGGCGCGACGGTGGGCGTGCAGGCCATCGCCGGACTCTCCCAGGTGGGCGCCGAGTCCTACGTCGGCATCGTCGGCGCCCTGGCCAACACCCGCGAGATCACTCCGCTGATCGCCGGCGTCGCGCTGTCTGCTCAGGTCGGGGCGTCGTTCACCGCCGAGATCGGGTCCATGCGGATCTCCGAGGAGATCGATGCGCTCGAGGTCATGTCGATCCCGCCCATCGTCTACCTGGTCTCCACCCGCATCGTCGCCCTGGTGATGGCCCTGGTGCCCCTCTACCTGGTGGCGATGTTCGCGTCGTTCCTCGGCACCCGGTTCGTGACCACCGAGCTGTTCGGCGCCTCGCCGGGCCTCTACGACTACTACTTCCGGCTCTACCTGCCCACGATCGACGTGTTCTACAGCGCGATCAAGGTGGCGATCTTCGCGATCGAGGTCGGTCTCATCCACGGGTACTTCGGCTACTACGCCACTGGCGGGCCCGCCGGGGTGGGGCGGGCCGTCGGTGTGGCGATCCGCATCACGATCGTGGTGGTCATCACCACCAACCTCCTGCTCTCCTACCTCTTCTGGGGCACCACCACCACCGTGAGCTTGACCGGATGAACGTCGACCTCCCCCGCCGCCACCTGGCCCTCGCCGGCCTGACCGCCATCGTGTTCAGCGCAGCGGTGGGCCTCGTGCTGCTCGCCTACGGGCGTGGTGACTTCGACGACACCTACGAGCTCAGCGCCGTGTTCCCCACGTCGAGCCAGGGCATGTTCACCGATGGCGGCACCGAGGTGAAGATGCGCGGCATCAACGTCGGCACCGTGCGGGGGATCGAGCTGCTGCCCGACGGCCGGGTCGAGGTTCGCTTCGCCATCCGCGATGATGTGAGGATCCCCGCCACGGCCGAGGCCCGCATCGAACCGCTGTCGGTGTTCGGCCCGAAGTACATCAACATGATCACCGACGGCTCCGATGCCGATGCGCCGGCGGTGCCGAGCGGCGGTGAGCTGGCCAAGGCCACCACCGGCACCGAGCTCACCGACGTGCTGGACGAGGCCGGCGGACTGTTCAGCGCCGTGGACACCAACGACCTCGTCACCATCGTCACCGAGACCTCTCGCGCGCTCGTCGGGGAGGGCGACACCCTGGCCCGCGGGATCGACGCCGGCGCCGCCCTCAGCGAGGTCGCCCACGGGCGCCGGGACCTGATCGCGCCGTTCCTGGCGGACCTGCGCACGATCACGGGCACCACGGCGGCCCGCAGCGATCCGTTCCTGGACCGGACCGACGACTTCGACGTGGTCGCCCGCCTCGTGGCCGACAACGCCGACGACCTGCTCGCGGCCATGGACGGCGCGGCCAACCTGGCCACCCGGGGCAGCCGGCTCGTCGCCGACTCCGCCGACGACTTCGACGTCACGGTCCGGGCGATGGCCCGGATCCTGGGCACCGTCCACGCCGACCGTGAGCGCATCCCCTCCATGTTCGACGCCGTCGGCGCCTTCTTCGACATGCTCGGCGCCGGCATGCGCCTCCCCGGCCCGGACGGCAAGAAGCTCACCGCGCTCAAGGGCTTCATCACGGTCGACCTGTGCATGGTCTACGGGGTGTGCGTGCTCCCCGAGGGTGGCCTGGGCGAGACGACCACCCCGCCGCTCATCGGTGGCGGCGACGACGGGGGGGCACCGGCCCCCGGCGGCGCCGGGCCGATCCTCGGCCCCATCCTCGACCTCCTCCTCGGACCGCTGGGAGGACAGCCGTGACCCTGGCCCGATCGCTGCGCCGCTACGGCGTCTTCGTCGTGGTGTCGCTCGCCCTGCTGTGGTGGATCGGTGGAGAGATCGCCGGTCGCGGGCCGTCCGGCGGCACCGAGCTGACCGCCCGCTTCGGCGACATCGCCGGCCTGGTCGAGGGCGATGACGTCCGCCTCGGCGGCTTCCCCGTCGGTCGCGTCAAGGACATCCAGGTGGTCGAGGGCGAGGCCGTGGTCAGCTTCGGCGTCGAGGACGACGTCGAGCTGCCCGTGGACTCCACCGTCGCAGTGCGCTGGCGGAACCTCATCGGGCAGCGCTACCTGTCGGTCGTCCCCGGCACCGCGGCCGAACCGCTCGAGGGCGGTGACGAGGTCGACCGGGCCGAGGACGTCGTCGACCTCGGCCGGGTCGTCAACCAGCTGTCGCCGCTCGCGCAGGCCATCGGCCCGGACCAGGTGAACCGGATCATGGAGTCGCTGGTCGTCGCCTTCGAGGGCAACGAGGGTGCCTTCGACGACCTCACCGCCGACCTCGCGCCCCTGGCCGGGGCGCTCGCGGAGCGCACCACCCTCCTCGGCCAGATGCAGCAGGACTACGCCACCATCACCGAGGCCATCGCCTCCCGCGACCAGCAGATCGCCGACATGGTGACCAACCTCTCAGCGGTCAGCCAGACCCTCGACGGCACCGACCGCCTCGTCGACCGGGCCCTGTACGAGTTCGGCCGCTTCGCCGAGGGAACCGAGCAGCTCCTCGTGCGGGCCGAGACCGATCTCGGCGCCGTGCTCGAGCAGCTCCCCGCCCTCACCGGCACGGCGGTGGCCGACCTGGACAGCATCGAGACCGCCCTGCGCGGGCTGCCAGCCATGCTGGAGGCGGTCCTGCCCACCATCAACCGGGGCCCGTACCTGCGGGTCAACCTGCTGTGCCTCTCCGCCGGGCCCGGCGCCTGCCCCCACCCGCTGCTGTTCTTCGAGGACGAGGGCGCATGAGACTCCCCCAGGTGAAGAGCTTCCGCGACCGCAACCAGGTCGTCGTCGGGCTGGTCGGACTGCTGTTGATCGCCGCCGGCACCGCATCGGTCTTCGCGGTCAGCACCGCCGGCGTCCTCGAGGACCGCTACCAGATGACCGCAGTGTTCGAGACCACCGGTGGCCTCACGAAAAACGCGGATGTCCGCCTGGCCGGCGTCCCCGTCGGCACGGTGACCAGCGTCGACCCCGACTTCGAACGTGGCATCGTCGTGGTCCGCTTCGAGGTGGACGAGGGCATCGATCTGGGCCCCGGCATGACCGCCGAGATCGCGGCGGCGACGCTGCTGGGCGGGTACTACCTCCGCCTCGACGGACAGGTGACCGAGCCGTACCTCGCAGACCTCGACCGGGACGATGATCGCCGGACGATCCCGATCGACCGCACGACCGGCCCGACGTCGCTGAACCAGGTCCTGGAGGACACCACCGAGGCCGTGTCGGCCATCGACTTCGACCTGGCCAACCGGGTGGTCGACCAGGTCGCCGGCGCGGCCGAGCGCAACGTGGACACGCTCCCGGCGCTGATCGACGACGTCGCCGCCATCTCCACCGCCCTCGCCGGCCGGGACGCCGAGGTCCGGCGGTTGGCCGAGAGCGCCGAGCGGCTCACCGGCACGCTGGCCGACCGCGACCAGGAGCTGGCCGGGCTCATCGACACCTCCGGACGCTTCCTGGCCGAGCTGGCCGCCCGACGGGACGAGCTGTCCGCCGTGCTGGCCAGTGGCGACGTAGCCGCCGGCGAGGCGAGCGAGCTCCTCGCCCGCCACCGCGACGCCATCGACGCCATCCTCGCCGACGTCGGCACCGTCACCGGCGAGCTGGCCGACACCCTGCCGGACCTGAACCGGGCGCTCACCATGTCACGGACCATGTTCCCGCTGCTCGTCGGCACGCTCGACCCGGCCGGCGGGTTCAAGATCCGGGGCGAGGGCATCCTCGTCCACCCCGGCCAGGTCGACAACATCGTCGACGTCGTCGAGGACCTGCTCGAGTCGTTGGGGGTGCCGCAGTGATCCGCCGAACCACCTGCGCCGCAGTCGTGGCCACGCTTGTCGGCGGCCTCCTCGCCGGCTGCTCCTCAGGCTCCGGCGACCAGCTGACCGTGACCGCCGAGTTCGACTCCGCCGTCGGCGTCTACGAGACCGGGGACGTGCTCGTGCTCGACCAGGAGGTGGGCACGATCGAGGACGTGGATCTGCGCGACGACGTCGTGCGGATCACCATGAGCATCCGCGACGACGTCCCCCTGCCCGCCGACGTGACGGCCACCATCCAGGCGACCTCGGTGCTCGGCGAGCGCAGCATCGCTCTGTTCCCTTCTTGGAGCCCCGAGCTCGAAGCATCCGGCGTCCCCAAGCTCGCCGACGGCGACAACATCCCCCGCGACCGCACGGAGGAGCCCGTCGAACCCGACCAGGCGCTCCAGGCCTTCAACGAGCTGCTCGCCGGGTTGGACCCCGACGCCGTGGGTAGCCTGGTCACCGACGGCGCCACCATCCTCGACGGCCGGGGTGAGCGCATCAACACCTCGATCGGCGCGGTGGCCGAGCTGAGTGACACGCTCGCCGCCGTCGACGGACCGCTCCTCGACACCGCGTCGTCGCTCAACCGCATCGCCGGCGTCCTCAACCAGCGCGACGCCCAGCTCCGTCAGCTGATCGACGACTTCGGCGCCGCCGTCGGCACGCTGGCCGATGAGCGCACCCAGATCGAGTCCCTGCTCGGGACCCTGGTCGACCTGACTGGCCAGACCGAGTACATCCTCGACGCCCACGCCGAGCGCCTGCCCGCCACCATCGCCACCCTGGCCGCCACCGTCGGGGTGGTGGAGGCCAACTCCTCGACGCTCACCGTGCTCATCGACAAGCTGCCCGAGGTCGTCGAGTCCTTCGAGGCGGCCTACAAGCCCGAGCTCGGCGGCTTCTACCTCAACGTGAACACGTTGGCCGTGGTCCAGACCGTGGTGGAGCAGCTCCTCGACGCCGTCGGCCTGTTCCCGGGAGAGATCTGATGCGACGACTCCGCCTGCTGTCCCTCGCACTCGTGCTCGCCCTCGCCGCAGTCGCGTGCGACGTGCAGACCGCGTCGGCACCGACCGGCGACCTGGACCTGTACGCCACCTTCGACGACGTGCAGGACCTCGCCCGCGGGCACTTCGTGGAGATGTCCGACGTGCCGGTCGGCAGCGTCGCCGGTCTCGAGCTGGACGGGTACCGGGTGCGCGTCCAGCTCGACCTCGAGGACGACGTCGAGGTGCCCCGGGGGACCCGGGCGGTCATCCGGCGGACGTCGCTGCTCGGCGCGAACTTCGTCGAGCTCGTCGTGCCCGGGGGTGTCGACCGCCAGGCGGCACCGAGCCTGGAGGACGAAGACGAGATCACCGAGACGGCGAGCCAGATCGAGCTCGAGGAGCTCACCGCCCGAGCCGGTGCGGTGATCGGCGCCGTCGACGCGGAGGCCCTGTCCGGCACCGTCCAGGCCGCCGACCAGGCCCTCGGCGGGCGCGGCGAGGTCATCGGCGGGCTGATCGGCCAGACCAACGACATCGTCTCCACGGTCCGCGACCAGCAGGATGCGCTCATCGGCACCGTCGACGCCCTCGGACAGCTGGGCGCGAAGTTCGAGCCCCGGGCGCAGGACCTGGCCGAGCTGATCGGCTCCCTCGACCGGGCCACCACCACCGTTGCCGCCAACCGTGCGCGCGCCGTGGTGACCGCCGAGGCACTGGTGGCGCTGGCCCGGACCACCAACGACGACGTGCTCGTACCCCACACCGAGACGATCCTGCAGATGCTGGCCCAGGCCAACCCGGTCCTCGCCGCCATCGCCGCCCGGGCCGAGTCGATCAGCGGGCTCTTCGACGACGTCGTCTTCTTCAACGAGGTGTTCCCCACGGTGCAGGCCAACGGCCAGGTCCTCATCCAGGCGTGGCTCGACCCGCTCATCCTGGTGGGCGGCGCCGAGAACCTCGACCCGACCGATCCAGCCGGCCTGCTCACGACCATCCTGAACGGGGTGCTCTAGTGCTCCCCCGCCGCATCTACGTGAACCTCGGCGCCTTCGTGGTGCTGTTCGTGGTCCTCATGGTCTGGGCCGTGGTCGGCATCATCCGGCCCGCCGCCCTCCAGGACACCTACCCGCTGCGGTTGGAGTTCGAGGACGCCACCGGTCTGCGCCCCGGCGTGGAGGCCACCTACCGCGGCGTGCGGATCGGGGAGGTCACGGACGTGTCCTTGGCCGAGGGCGGCGCCGACGTGCGCCTCGCCGTCGACGCCGACCGCCCCCTCCCGGCCGGCGCCACCGCGTCGATCCGCCGCCGCTCCGCGGTGGGCGAGCCCTACGTCTCCCTCGACGCGCCCGAGGGGTGGGAGCCCGGCGATGCGATGCTGGCCGCCGGCGACGAAGCGCTGATCCCGGCGGAGCGCACGAGCACCGGTGTCGCCTACGGCACGGTGTTCGACGCCGCCGAGGAGCTCCTGACCAGCGTTGACCATGACGATCTCCGTACCGTCACCTCCGAGCTCGGCACGTCGCTGCGGGGACAGGGTGACGAGCTGCGCCGCATCCTGCGCAACACCACCGACACGGCATCAGCGTTCGCCGAGCGCAAGGACGAGCTCGACCAGCTCGCCGGAGAGCTCACCGCCCTGACCCGGCTGCTTGCCGACAAGAGCGCCACCATCGCCGATGGCACCGACGACGTATCCGCCCTGGTCGGTTCGCTGGCCAGCAGCGCGGACGACATCGACACGCTGCTCGCCCGCACCCCGTCGGTGGCGTCCCGGTTGGACGAGCTGCTCGTGGACGCCTACGGCGACCTCCGGTGCACGGCGGCCGGGGCGGCATCGATCAGCGCGGTGATCGACACGGAGCACACGTTGCGCCAGCTCACGCGCCTGCTCCGGTCCGCCGAGACCGCGGCCGTGGTCATCCCCAAGGCCATCTTCGAGGGCCCCGACGGGCGCTACCTGTCGGGCACGTTCGGCTTCTCCCCGGGCGAGTTCGCCGAGTACCCCGAGTTCCCGCAGTTCGCACCGACCGAGGACGTCGCTCCCTGTCCCGATGGTGCCCCCGGAGGTCCCGGCGGGCTGGTCGACGCGCCGGTGAGCTCCGTGTCGCCCGACGGCGACGGCGCCGACGGAGAGGATGACGACGCCGAAGACGGCGATGAGGACGCGTCCCGCCGCCTGACCCGCGCGGAGGGCCCCGACGACGGCGGGCTGGGCCTGCTCCCCGCCGTGGTCGGCGCGCTGGTCGTGGCGGCGATCGTCACGGCTGCGGTGGCGGCGCTGCGCAACCGGCGCAAGGATCTGACCCCGTGACCGACCCCGACCCGACACCCGCCTCACCG
>DATCYI010000418.1:0-2111 GCA_036570385.1 Acidimicrobiales bacterium
GGCCTGCTGCTCGGCACGCTCGTGCTCGTCGGTCTCGTGGTGCTCACCAGGGTGCCCGTGCGGGTGGCGGCCGAGAGCACCGCGGCGGGTGTGCGCCCGGCCGGCACGGCTGTGTCGGCGGCGCTGCGGCGAGCCAAGACCGCGCTGTTCACGCTCGACAGCCAGCAGGGCGCAGACGTCGAGGACGACGTCCACGTGTTCGACCAGGACGTTGACGATCTGCTCGGCGAGGAGGAGCCCCCCGCTCCGAAGAAGCCGCGCTCGCGCAAGCCGAAGGTCGAGATCCCGGCGGAGCCCGAGGTGGAGCCGGCGCAGCTGGAGATCGAGCTCGGCCCGGCGGCCAAGGGCTCGCAGTGGAAGCTGCCGCCCGCCTCGCTGCTCGAGCGCAGCGGCACCCAGGAGGTCGACAAGGCGGCTGTCCACGCGGCTGGCAAGGTGCTCGAGGAGGCCCTGGCCCAGCACGGTGTCGAGACGAAGCTGGTCGGGATGGTCGTGGGCCCGTCAGTAACCCGCTACGAGCTCGAGCTCGGTCCCGGCGTGAAGGTCGCGAGGGTCACGAGCCTGCACAAGGACATCGCCTACGCGATGGCCTCGGCCGACGTGCGCATCCTGGCCCCCATCCCGGGCCGCCAGGCGATCGGCGTCGAGGTCCCCAACGCCACCCGCCAGATCGTGGCGCTCGGCGACATCCTCGCCTCGCCAGAGGCCAAGCGGGCCACGCATCCGCTCGAGGTGGCCGTGGGCCGAGACATCAACGGCAAGGCCGTGCTGATGAACCTCGCCACGATGCCGCACATCCTCATCGCCGGTGCCACGGGCGCCGGCAAGTCGAGCTGCCTCAACTCGCTGATCACCTCGATCCTGATGCGGTCGACCCCAGATCAGGTGCGGATGATCCTCGTCGACCCAAAGCGCGTCGAGATGGGCCAGTACGACCGCCTGCCCCACCTGCTCACCCAGGTGGTCACCAACCCGAAGAAGGCCGCCAACGCGCTGTCATGGGCCGTGCGCGAGATGGAGCGCCGCTACGACCTGCTCGCCGAGGTGGGCTACCGCGACATCACGGGCTACAACGCCGCCCACGACCGCGGCGAGCTGCCCGACGAGGTGTCGCCCACCGGCGAGGTCACCCGTCAGTTCCCCCGCCTGCCGTTCATCCTCATCGTCATCGACGAGCTCGCCGACCTCATGATGGTGGCGGCCCGCGACGTGGAGGACTCGATCATCCGAATCGCCCAGATGGCGCGCGCCGTCGGCATCCACCTGGTGATCGCCACCCAGCGACCGTCGGTGAACGTCATCACCGGTGTGATCAAGGCCAACGTGCCCGCCCGCCTCGCCTTCGCGGTGTCGTCGGCCACTGATAGTCGCGTGATCCTCGACCAGCAGGGCGCGGAGCGTCTCATCGGCAAGGGCGACATGCTGCTCCTCGGTCCCGCATCATCGGCGCCGTCTCGCATCCAGGGCTCCTGGGTGGGGGAGGAGGAGGTGCGCAAGGTGGCCGGCGTGTGGAAGCGCCAGGCCCCCGAGCTCGCCTACGACGACGAGGTGCAGGGCGCCGACGACGCCCCCGGCGCCGGGAGCTCGATCTCCGGCGGTGGTGGTGGTGATGACGACGACGACCTCCTGGCGCAGGCGATGGACCTCGTGGTGCGCAGCCAGCTCGGCTCGACGTCGATGCTGCAGCGCAAGCTGAAGGTCGGCTTCGCCCGGGCCGGTCGCCTCATGGACCTGCTAGAGCAGGGCGGCGTGGTCGGTCCCTCGGAGGGCTCGAAGGCGCGGGCGGTGCTGATGTCGGTGGAGGAGCTCGAGAACGGCCGGGAGGCCGGCGACCTCTAGCTGGTCCCGGACCGGTGGCGATCACCGGCGAGGCTCCCCGATGGCCGGTACGGTCGGCGACATGTTCGATCTCGCCACCGCAGCGGTGGAGGGCGCGCTGGCCGCCGGCGCCCGCTACGCCGACGCCCGCACGATGGTCGTGCGCTACGAGTCGATGAGCGCGAAGAACCGCATCGTCGAGGGCCTGACCGCCACCGACACGGCCGGGGTCGGGGTGCGGGCGCTGATCGGGTCGTCGTGGGGCTTCCACGCCACCCCTGACCTCACGATCG
>DATCYI010000419.1:0-5974 GCA_036570385.1 Acidimicrobiales bacterium
GGCCGGTCGGGAGCGGCCCTCCCACCAGGTCGTCGCGATCGTGCACGCCTCAGCCGACGGTGTGCGACGCGGCATCGGGCGCTGGGGACATGTGGAGGCGGTCGACGAGACGACGTGTCGCGTCGTCATGCACGTCGACAACCTGGCCTGGCCGCTCATGGCCCTCGGGTCGGTCGGCGCCGAGCTCGAGGTGGAGGGCCCGCCAGCGCTGATCGAGACCATGGCCGACTGGGCCGCCCGCTTCGGGCGCGCCACCGCCGACGCATAGCGCTCCCGGTCGGAGCGCCGGCGGCGGCTCGACCCGGTGAGCTGCCCTCAAGTCGACGTCCGCGGTGTCGACAGGGACAGCGATGGGAGCAGTCCGCCGCGGCCGTGCATGGTCGGCACTCGTGGTGCCGGTGATGGCCCCGATCGCGCTGCTGGTGCTGCTCCGGTCGAGCGACTCGCTCGACGTCTTCTACCGCGACGCCAGCGTCCACCTGATCGTCGTCTCGATCATCGCCGGCTGCGCGCTGGTCGTGGCGCTGGCGGCGGCGTCGGCCAGCGCCCGTGCCGCTCACCACGGCCCGGTGTGGCTGGCGGTCGGGTGCGTCTCCGTGGGCGTGCTGATGCTCGCCCACGGCCTCGTGACCCCCACCGTGCTCGGCCAGCCGATCAACGTCTGGGTCGGTCGGCTGCCCTACGTCGCCATCACGCTGTTCGCCGTCAGCCTCCTGCTCGCCGGGCGAGCTCGCAACACCGGCACCTCCCGACTCGCCGCCCGCCGCCCCGTTCTGCTCATAGCCGCGTGGGGGCTGGCGCTCACCGCCCTCTCAGGCGGGCTGGTCGCCCGGCCCACAGCGCTCCTCGGCGCGCAGCCGCTGGCCTCGGAGGACACGATCCTCTGGACCGTCGCCGTGCTCGACGCCGGGATGCTGCTCGTCCTCGCCGTCACCCACTGGCGCCGGTGGCGCCTGGGTCACGACGTGGTGCAGTACTCCCTGTCGCTCGCCGCGCTCGCCTGTGTGGCGGCGCTCCTCTCGCTTCGCACCGGCGAGCTCTGGCGCCTGTCGTGGTGGGACTACCACGGCTTCCTCCTCGCCGGCTACGGAGGCGCCGTCTACGCCGTCGTCGTCCGCTACCGGCGCACCCGGGCTGTCGACGAGGTCCTCGCCGCGACCTTCGAGCACGACCCGATGAGGCACATCGTCGACGGTTACCCCGACGCCCTCAAGACCCTCGTGCGAGCCGTCGAGATCAAGGACCACTACACCCACGGCCACTCCGAGCGCACCTCCCGCCTCGCCGTGCAGCTCGGCCTGCGGATGGGCATGCCGTCCGACACGCTGCGGGCCCTCGCCCGCGGCGCCTACCTCCACGACGTCGGCAAGATCGCCATCCCCGACGAGATCCTCAACAAGCCCGGCCGCCTCACCCCCGACGAGCGCACCGTCATCGAGACCCACCCCGAGGTGGGCTACGAGCTCGTCGCCCCCTCCCGCTCGCTGGCTGAGGCCCTGCCCGTCGTGCTGCACCACCACGAGCGCTGGGACGGTGGCGGCTACCCCTCATCGCTCAGCGGCACCGACATCCCCCTCATCGCCCGTGTGGCCGCGGTGGCCGACGTCTGGGACGCCCTCACCTCCGACCGCTCCTACCGCGCCGGCGTCGCCCCGCGCGATGCGCTCGCCCACATCGAAGCGGGCAGCGGCACCCACTTCGACCCCAACGTGGTCGACGCCATGGTGTCGCTGGCGGTCGACTGGGGCTACACGTCGGCGCCCGCACACGGCGGTAGCGCCGACACCGCCTGGCAGGCCGCTCAGAGCTGCCACGAGATCGCCTGACTCGTCCTCGCTCGCGGTAGCCCCTGCCGGCTCCCGTACCTACTCGACGGCTATGGCCTCTACGTCTTCGAGCAGGTGCTGGGCGGCGCCGGACAGAGCTGTGGCCGACGGGGTTGCACCGAAGGGGGCGAGGGTCTGGACGGCCTGGCCGACGAAGTCGCGGGCCACCTCCAGCGACTGGGCCACGCCGTCGGACTCCCGCACGAGCTTGCGGGCGATCTCCAGCTCGCGGTCGACGATCGGTCGCCCGAGGAGGGACTGCAGGTCGGAGGCCCCGTCGGCCAGGGCCCGGATCACCGGGAGGTTGTAGATGCCCTCGGCGATGTCGTGGCCGGCGGGCTTGCCGAGCTGCTCGTCGGTGGCGATCACGTCGAGGATGTCGTCGACCACCTGGAAGGCCATGCCGTAGAGCCGGCCGAACTCGGTGAGCCGGTCGATGTCGGCCCTCGGCAGGTCGCCGACGATCCCGCCCACCCGGCAGGCGGTGGCGAAGAGGGCGGCCGTCTTGCCGGCGATGGCCGTGAGGTAGCTCTCCTCGGTGCGGGTGGCGTCGTAGGCGCGGCGCAGCTCGTGGACCTCGCCCTCGCACAGGCGGCCGATGGTGGCGGCGAGCAGCCCGGCCACCTCGGTGCCGAGCCCAGCGGCGATCTCCGACGCCTTGGCGAGAAGGAAGTCGCCGGCCAGGATCGCCTTGAGGTTGCCCCAGCGGGCGTTGAGGCTGTCGACGCCGCGGCGGGTCTCGGCCTCGTCGATCACGTCGTCGTGGCACAGCGAGCCCACCTGCACGAGCTCGACGGCGACGCCGCCCAGCACCACGTCGTCGGTGACGGCTGCGTCGATCCCCTCGGGGGACGTCGCCAGCACCGCCGCCGACGCGACCGCGAACAGCGGCCTGGCTCGCTTGCCCCCGGCCTCTATGAGGTGTCCGCCCATCTGCGCCATGAGCTCGTCCTCTGCCGCCACCGCCGCCGTGAGGGCCGCATCGACGCGATCGCGGTGCCGGTCCATGCCGGGGAGCTTCATCAGGGGGTTCGGGCCGACCACCCCGGCGACGCTAGTGCCGCGTCGAATGGTGTCGGACACCCGTCGACGCGCACCGGCTGCGGCGTGGCGCTCATGTGGGCGGTCCGACGTGCCGATGGGGACGGTGACAGGGAGATCCAGATCGCCCTGGGTGGCTTCGGGTGGCCCGTGGGTAGACTCGTCCCACGGATCCCCCGAACAGGGCGGGAGGCTCACATTGTTCGAACGGTTCACCGACCGGGCTCGACGGGTCGTCGTGCTCGCCCAAGAGGAAGCTCGTCTCCTCAACCACAACTACATCGGCACCGAGCACATCCTGCTCGGTCTGATCCACGAGGGCGAGGGGGTCGCCGCCAAGGCGCTCGAGTCCCTCGGCATCTCGTTGGAGGCCGTCCGCAGCCAGGTGGAGGAGATCATCGGTCAGGGCGGCTCGTCGCCTGCTGGCCACATCCCCTTCACGCCCCGCGCCAAGAAGGTGCTGGAGCTGTCGCTGCGCGAGGCGCTGCAGCTGGGCCACAACTACATCGGCACGGAGCACATCCTCCTCGGCCTCATCCGTGAGGGCGAGGGCGTGGCTGCCCAGGTGCTGGTGAAGCTCGGGGCCGACCTGTCCCGCGTCCGCCAGCAGGTCATCCAGCTGCTCTCGGGCTACCAGGGTCCTGGCGGCACGGGCGAGAAGGCTGGCACCGCTGCCGGTCCCGGCAACCCCCAGGCCGGCGACGCCGCCTCGGGCTCGCTGGTGCTCGACCAGTTCGGCCGCAACCTCACCCAGCAGGCCCGCGAGAAGAAGCTCGACCCGGTCATCGGCCGGGCCAAGGAGATCGAGCGGGTCATGCAGGTGCTGTCGCGCCGGCAGAAGAACAACCCGGTGCTCGTCGGCGAGCCCGGCGTCGGCAAGACGGCGGTCGTCGAGGGCCTGGCCCAGAAGATCGTCGCCAACGACGTCCCCGAGACGTTGAAGGACAAGCAGCTCTACACGCTCGACCTCGGTGCGCTCGTGGCCGGCTCCCGCTACCGCGGCGACTTCGAGGAGCGCCTCAAGAAGGTGCTCAAGGAGATCCGCACCCGCGGCGACATCATCCTGTTCATCGACGAGCTCCACACCCTCGTGGGTGCCGGTGCCGCCGAGGGCGCCATCGATGCCGCTTCCATCCTGAAGCCCATGCTGGCCCGGGGTGAGCTGCAGACCATCGGCGCCACCACGCTCGACGAGTACCGCAAGCACCTCGAGAAGGACGACGCCCTCGAGCGTCGCTTCCAGAAGATCATCGTCGAGGAGCCCTCCGTGGCCCACACGATCGAGATCCTCAAGGGCCTGCGCGACCGGTACGAGACGCACCACCGGGTCACCATCACCGACCAGGCCCTCGTGGCCGCGGCCAACCTGGCCGACCGCTACATCGCCGACCGGCACCTGCCCGACAAGGCCATCGACCTCATCGACGAGGCCGGCTCCCGCCTGCGCATCAAGCGGATGCAGACCCCGCCCGACTACAAGGAGCTCGAGAACGAGCTCGGTGGCGTGGTCGAGGCCAAGAAGGCCGCCGTAGAGCGCCAGGACTTCGAGGAGGCCGGTCGCCTCCGCGACAAGGAGAAGGAGCTGCTCGGCCAGAAGGAGGCCAAGGAGCAGGAGATCAAGGACTCCGGGGTCGACCTCTTCGACGAGGTCGACGAGGAAGCCGTGGCCGAGGTCCTATCGGTGTGGACGGGCATCCCCGTCTACAAGCTGACCGAGGAGGAGACCCAGAAGCTGCTCAACATGGAAGAGGAGCTGCACAAGCGGGTCATCGGCCAGGAGGACGCCATCAAGGCCGTCTCCCAGGCCATCCGCCGCACCCGGGCCGGCCTCAAGGACCCCAAGCGCCCCAGCGGCTCGTTCATCTTCCTCGGCCCCTCCGGCGTCGGCAAGACCGAGCTGGCCAAGACGCTGGCCGAGTTCCTGTTCGGCGACGAGGACTCCATGATCAGCCTCGACATGTCGGAGTACATGGAGAAGCACACCGTCTCCCGGCTGGTGGGCTCGCCCCCCGGCTACGTCGGCTACGAGGAGGGCGGCCAGCTCACCGAGGCCGTGCGGCGCAAGCCGTTCTCGGTGGTGCTGTTCGACGAGGTCGAGAAGGCCCACACCGACGTGTTCAACACGCTGCTGCAGATCCTCGAGGAGGGTCGCCTCACCGACGCCCAGGGCCGCTCGGTCGACTTCCGCAACACCGTGCTGATCATGACCTCCAACCTCGGCACCGCCGACCTGCGCAAGGCGTCGGTCGGCTTCGGCAAGAGCGACGAGGCCGTCTCCTACGAGAAGATGAAGGAGAAGGTCAACGACGCCCTCAAGGCCCACTTCCGGCCCGAGTTCCTGAACCGCATCGACGAGACGATCGTGTTCCACGAGCTCAGCAAGGACGAGGTCATCCAGATCGTCGACAACTTCGTCGCCAAGCTCGCCATCCAGATGGCGGCCCAGGGCATGGGCATCGAGCTCACCCATGCGGCCAAGCTGTGGGTTGCCGACAAGGGCTACGACCCGACGCTGGGCGCCCGTCCGCTGCGCCGGGCCATCCAGCGATTCGTCGAGGACCCGCTGTCGGAGAAGCTGCTCTACAAGCAGTTCCGGGCCGGCGAGATCGTCACCGTCGACGTGGAGGCCGATCCCGAGACGAACGAGGACGTCATCGTGTTCCGCTCCGAGGAGGGCTTCGCGCCCCCGTCGGTCGAGGAGCTCGAGGCCGCCACCACCCCCGAGTAGCGACACCGCGACGAAACTGGCAGTGGAGGTGTAGCAGCGGTCTCTGCCGCTACACAACCACTGCCAGTTCCTACAGGTGGATCGTGGAGGATCCCGGGTCGTCCGGGTCGAAGTCGACCTTCGGCCCTCCCCGGTCGTCGGCGTCGTCCTGCACGTCCTCGGCCACCTGCTGGTCCTTGGGCGGCTTGCCCTCGACCAGCTCGCCGATCACGCCGCCCACGGCCACGAACGCGGATGCCGCCTTGCTCCGCTCGGCGGGGCGGATGCCGATGCTGACCGACAGCGACTGCGGCGCGATCTCCCGGTACGAGTCGATGACCAGCTCGGTCACCATCCGCCAGTCGGTCTCCTCGTCCACCCGCAGGCCGATCCAGCCCCG
>DATCYI010000420.1:0-2867 GCA_036570385.1 Acidimicrobiales bacterium
AGAGGAGGTGGCGGCGCTGCGCGCCGAGGTGGTGGCGCTGCGTCGTCGCATCAGCCTCCGCGCTGACGGGCCTCCTGAGCTGGCCAACGACTCCGCCGCCCACCTGGCCGACCTCATCGCCGAACGCCTCCGCCGCGGCTCCTGACCCGGCGGCGGGCGATGCCGCAAGTGCGGATCGCGGGCGCCCGCCTGGCACACTGGTTCCCGTGGCCGGCGAGCACTTCGACGATCCTGCCGAGGACGACTCGCTGAAGGAGGCGTGTGGCGTCTTCGGCGTCTACGCCCCCGAGCAGCCGGTGGCCCAGCTGACCTACCTCGGCCTCTTCGCCCTGCAGCACCGTGGGCAGGAGTCGGCCGGGATGGCGGTCAGCGACGGCACGGCGCTCACGGTCGTGAAGGACCAGGGCCTGGTGACCTCGGTGTTCGACGACCGCTCCATGGCGGGCCTCGTGGGCCACCTGGCCATCGGCCACTGCCGCTACTCGACGACGGGCTCGTCCACGTGGCGCAACGCGCAGCCGGCCTACCGCGGCACCGGCGACCGCCACTTCGCCCTCGGGCACAACGGCAACCTCACGAACACAGAGGCCCTGGCCGACGAGGCGGGGATGCTCCCCGGCACCGTCACCAGCGACACCGACCTGATCGCCGAGCTGATCGCGGCCGAGCTCGCTCACCTGCCCGACGACCGCAGCGACGACCGCGACCTCGACCGGGCCCTCGAGGCCGTCCTTCCCCGCCTGGAGGGCGCCTTCTCGCTCGTGGTGATGGACGAGAGCCGGGTGATCGGCGTGCGCGATCCCAACGGCTTCCGGCCGCTGTGCCTCGGCAAGCTCGAGCACGGCTGGGTCCTCGCATCGGAGAGCCCGGCCCTCGACATCGTCGGCGCCCACTTCGTGCGCGAGCTCGACCCGGGCGAGATGGTGGTGATCGACGCCACCGGTCCCCGCTCCGTGCGGCCGTTCCCCAGCGAGCGAGTCGACCCGAAGCTCTGCCTGTTCGAGTTCGTGTACTTCGCCCGCCCCGACACGCGCCTCTACAACCAGAGCGTCCACCAGGCCCGCATCCACATCGGCGAGCAGCTGGCCGAGCAGGCGCCGGTCGAGGCCGACATGGTGATGGGCGTCCCCGAGTCGGGTGTGCCCGCCGCGGAGGGCTTCGCCCGCCGCAGCGGCATCCCCTTCGGCCAGGGCCTGGTCAAGAACCGCTACATCGGCCGCAGCTTCATCGCCCCCAGCCAGGAGCTGCGGGCCCGGGCCGTGCGGATGAAGCTCAACCCGCTCCGCGAGAACGTGGCCGGCAAGCGGATCGTGGTGGTCGACGACTCGATCGTGCGCGGCACCACGCAGCGGCAGGTCACGAAGATGCTGCGCGAGGCGGGCGCCACCGAGGTGCACCTGCGCATCACGTCGCCCCCGGTCAAGTGGTCGTGCTTCTACGGCATCGACACCGGCGACCGGGCCGAGCTGCTCGCGTCGTCGCTCACCATCGACGAGATCCGCGACTACCTCGACGTCGACACGCTCGCCTACGTGCAGCTCGATCGACTGATCGCATCCACCGGCGCTCCGGGCGCGGGGTTCTGCGATGCATGCTTCACGGGGTCCTACCCCGTTGCGGTGCCGGTCACGCTGCGCAAGCACGTGCTCGAGGAGCCAGCGGTCCCCCGGCCCGGCACCCCCGTCCAGACCGCCATCGACTGACCAGAGGAACACGCTTGGGCACCAGCTACGAGGAAGCCGGCGTCAGCATCGCCGCCGGCGAGCAGGCCGTGGAGCGGATCAAGTCCAAGGTCCGCTCGACCTTCCGGCCTGAGGTGATCGGCGACATCGGCGGCTTCGGCGGCCTCTTCGCGTTCGCCTCGCACCGCTACACCCACCCGGTGCTCGTGTCCTCCACCGACGGCGTCGGCACCAAGGCGCTGATCGCGCAGGCCATGGGCCGCTTCGACACCATCGGCGTCGACCTCGTGGCCATGTGCGTCGACGACATCGTCTGCCAGGGCGCCGAGCCGCTGTTCTTCCTCGACTACATAGCGGTCGGCAAGCTCGACCCCGATCACATCGAGCAGCTCGTCGAGGGCGTCGCCCACGGCTGCCGCCAGGCCGGCTGCGCGCTGATCGGCGGGGAGATGGCCGAGCACCCCGGCGCGATGGAGCCCGGTGAGTTCGACCTCGTGGGCTTCGCGGTCGGCGCCGCCGAGCGCGACCACCTGATCACCGGTGAGCACGTCCAGGCCGGCGACGTCCTCATCGGCCTCCCCTCCCCAGGTCTGCGCTCGAACGGCTACTCGCTGGCCCGCCGCGTCCTGCTGGAGGACGCCGGCCGGCGCCTCGAGGATCCGGCGTGGAGCGGCGCCCACAACAGCCTCGGCGATGAGCTGCTCTTGCCGTCGGTCGTCTACGCCCCCGCCGTAGCCGCGCTGTTGCGCCACGTCGACGTGCGCTCGATCGCCCACATCACGGGCGGTGGGCTGCCGGGGAACCTCGTGCGGGTGCTGCCCGAGGGCGGCGACGCCGTCGTCGACTCGCGCAGCTGGGAGCCGCCGCGCATCTTCGGTGAGATCCAGCAGGTCGGCGACATCTCCGACTCCGAGATGCGCAAGGTGTTCAACCTCGGCATCGGCATGGTCGTGGTCGTCGACCCCTCGGAGTCGCACCGCGCTCTCGACATCCTCCGCACAGAGGGCCACCGCGCCGTCGAGATCGGCCGGATCGAGCCCGGCACCGGACAGGTCCGCTTCTAGTGGTGTGTCGCCAAGATGATGCGCCGGGTCTCGCCGGCCATCGACGCCGCTGGACGGCGTCCTCCTCCTCGCCGCAGCTACGGCTGCGCCTTCGTCGTCGATCCTTGCCAGCGACGCCGAT
>DATCYI010000421.1:0-24961 GCA_036570385.1 Acidimicrobiales bacterium
GACGTGCACCCACACCGCTGCCCGCTCGGGGCCGGCGGTCGAGGCGGCTGGAGGGACGGGGAGCAGGGTGAGGTGCCCGCGGAGGACCGGTCCGTCCGCGTCGGCCGCGAAGCGCACGCCTTGGCCCGGGTCGAACTGTTCAGAGATGACCCGTAGGTGGACGCGACGGTGCCGGCCGACGAGCAGGTCGGTGGTGCCGTCCTCACGGCGGCTGCGGATCATCGGGAACCAGCGGTCGAGCCGTTCGAGCTGGTCGACCTGGGCAGCCGCTTCGGTCCAGGGGCACTCCAGCAGGATCCGTTCGTCCCAGCTGCGGGGCTGGGCCCGCGGGGCCGTGTCGTTGCTGCGAAGGAGTCGCTGGGACTGGATCTCGGCGAGGGCGAAATCGCCGACGGCGACGGCGGTAGCAAAGGACCGGGCGGCCCGGCGTCGTAGCCACCCTCGCGTCTGGCACCGCCACCCTGCCGGGGCACCGCCGCCCCGAACGATCCACACGGCGAGGCCCCCGACGGCACCCATGGCCGCGACCAGCACGGTGGTCAGGACCAGGATCCCGCCGAGGACCTCGACGAGACGGGCGGAGTCCCAGACCAGCGACGGCGAGCGCGGTCCCATCTCAGGTCACCTCGACCCCGTCGCCGACGGTCATCGGCCCGGCCCCGACTGCGCCCGGGGCCCTCGAGGCGGGGGCGGGCTGGCGCCCGCCGCAACCGCTGCGGGTTCGGCACCCAGGCCTGCGGCGGCGGAGTCCTCGTCGTCGAGGATGGCCTGGACGAGCGGGTCGGACACGTCGACGGCGAGGTGGGGGAGCCGGCGGTCGAGCCAGCGGGGTAGCCACCAGTTGGCCGGGCCGATCAGCTCCATGACGGAGGGGACCAGCACCATCCGCACGATGGTGGCGTCGATGAGGATGGCGCTGGCCAACCCGAGGCCGAACAGCTTGACGATGCGTTCATCGCCGAGCACGAACGACAAGAAGACCGCGACCATGATGGCCGCCGCGGCGGTGATGACCCGGGCGGTGGCGGCCAGGCCGTCGGCCACGGCCAGGGCGTTGTCGCCGGTGCGGTCCCATTCCTCGCGGATGCGGGATATCAGGAACACCTCGTAGTCCATCGACAGGCCGAACAGCACGGCGAAGAGCATCATGGGCACGAACGACTCGATCGACTCCGCCGCCGCTCACCGCCGCCAACCCCCCCCAACTGCGACCAGGGTCACCGCCCAGCCGCCCGGCCGCCCACCAGACGGCGACGCGGGGTCGACCCATCGGGCCAGTCGTTCGAGCGCCGACACGTCACGCGCCTCCCCTTCCACCGCAGCCACGGTGTGTTAGCCCTAAACTACTCGCGTCATGGCCCACCGTGCCCCCGAACCGGCCGAGCTGCTCGGTTGGTGGCACGGTCACGAACCCTCCGTGGAGGCCTCTGCGGCCAATGCCTTCGGCCTCTCCATCGACGCACTGCGCCTCCTGCCAGGGCTCAAGGCCATCGGGTCCCTGCTGAGCGAACAAGAGGCCGCGGCATGGGCGGCCGTCGGGCTCACCACCGCCCAAGGGTGGGGTGCTCAGCGAGCTCGTGCTCATCGGACCCTGCCCCCAGCACCTCATCGCGAAGCGGCTGATGGTGACCCCCTCCAGTGTGAGCCAGGTCTGCGCAAGGCTCGAGCGCCAGGACCTGGTGGGGCGCCACCCCGACCCTGACGACCACCGGGTCCAGGTGCTCACCGCAACCCGCAGAGCCCAGCAGCAGGTCCGGGCCGTCGTCCCCGATCTGCGACGAGTGCTCGAGGCCGCCGAGCACGCGCTAGGACCCGCCGCCGTCGCTGCGCTGATCGACCACCTCGCCGTGCTCACTGCCACCCTGTCCCGCCCAGCGGACCCGCCAGCGTCATCACCCAGGTCTGAAGTGTCCGTGGCGCGACCGCCGTGCCTCAGCCGCCAGGCGTCTGGCGGCGGTCGTCGAGCGCCCCGACCAGGCGCTCCATGAGCTCGGCCAGTCGGTCGCGGTCCTCGGTCGAGAACGTGGCCAGCACCTCGGCGAGCATCGCCGTGGCCCGATCCCGGACACGTCCGAGGAGCGCCCGGCCCGCTTGGGTGGCCGCGACGACGATGCCACGAGCGTCGTCTGGATCAGCCCGCCGGGCCACCAGCCCGGCCGCTTCCAGGCGGTCGACGGCCCGGGTGGCGCTGGAGCGGTCGACCCGTAGGACGACCGCGATATCGCTCATCCGGCATGGGCCGTGCGTGACGACGGCGTCGAGGGCGTCGGCCTGGCCGGGGTCGAGCGGCGCTGCGGGGTCGTACACCGCCGCCCGGACCTCCGGCGTCGAGGCGACCCGGCGCAGCTCTCGCCACGCCGTTCGGACCCGTTCCGCCACCTCCTGATCCACGGCAGTTCGTTGCATTCCACAAGCATACTGGTTGTAGGGTGCAACAATGAACGCCGTGCCGGACACGAGCCCCCAACCGCCTGCGTTCAGCCACCGGGAGATCCTCACGGTGTTCAGCGCGCTGATGGCGGGTATGCTCCTGGCCGCCCTGGACCAGACGATCGTGTCCACCGCGTTGCCCACCATCGTCGGTGAGCTCGGCGGGCTCGATCACCTGTCGTGGGTGGTGACCGCCTACCTGCTCACCACCACGGTCAGCACCCCGCTGTACGGGAAGCTCTCGGACCTCTACGGCCGCAAGCTGATGTTCCAGGCCGCCATCGTCATCTTCCTGGCCGGCTCGGTCCTCTGCGGCCTCGCCCAGAACCTGGGCCAGCTCATCGCCTTCCGCGGCATCCAGGGCATCGGCGGCGGCGGCCTGATGGCCATGGCCTTCGCCATCATCGGCGACGTCGTCTCCCCACGAGAACGCGGCCGCTACACCGGCTACCTGGGGGCCGTCTTCGCGGTGGCGTCGGTGGCTGGCCCGCTCCTCGGCGGGTTCTTCGTGGACAACCTGTCGTGGCGGTGGGTGTTCTACGTCAACGTCCCCGTCGGCATCGTCGCGCTGATCGTCACCTCCTCGGTGCTGCAGCTTCCCTTCACCCGTCGTGACCACCGGATCGACTTCGAAGGCGCCGCTCTGCTCGTCGCAGGCGTCTCGGCGCTGCTCCTCGCTCTGGTGTGGGGCGGCAACGAGTACGAGTGGGGCTCGACCACGATCTTCGGGCTCCTCGTCGCATCAGCCGTGCTGCTAGCGGTGTTCGTGATCTGGGAGGGACGCGCCGAAGAACCGATCCTGCCGCTGCGCCTGTTCCGCGGCCGGGTCTTCACCATCGGGGTGCTGTTGTCCTTCGTGGTCGGCGCCTCGATGTTCGGGGCCATCGTGTTCCTGCCCCTGTTCCTCCAGGCCGTCACCGGCGCCTCGGCCACGAACTCCGGGCTGCTGCTGCTGCCGCTGATGGCCGGGCTCATGACGACCTCGGTGGGCTCGGGACGCGTCATCGCCCGCACCGGCCACTACCGGCGCTGGCCCATGGCCGGGATGCTCACCTCCGCCGCCGGGATGACCCTGCTGTCCACCATGGACGCCGCGACCTCCCGGCTCGAGTCGTCGCTGTACATGCTGGTGCTCGGCCTCGGCATCGGCATGGTCATGCAGGTCCTCGTGCTGGCGATGCAGAACGCCTCCGAACCCCAAGACATGGGGGTCGTGACCTCATCGGCCAACTTCTTCCGCAGCCTCGGCGGGTCCATGGGCATCTCGGTGTTCGGCGCCATCTTCGCCAGCCTCCTCGCCGACAGGCTCGGAGCGTTCCTCCCCCCCGGCGCCCTCGACGGCGCCGGGTTCAACCCCGACTCGCTCTCGGCCAGCCCCGAACAGCTCCAGGCCCTTCCCGCCGACCTGCTCGGCCCCGTCATCCGGGCCCTGTCCGAATCGATCACCGCGGTCTTCGCCTACAGCGTGCCCGTGCTCATCATCGGGTTCCTCCTCAGCCTCATCCTCCCTGGCCTCCCCCTGCGCGACACCGTTCACCTCAGCGGATCACTCGAAGGCGCCGAGATCGCGGCCGCCGAGATCGCCGACGGTGAGGTCGCCGACATCGACGGCCTCGAGCCCACACCCCTCCGGTCCGGCACCGGCCCGGTGAGTCAGCTCCGAGCGGCCGAACCCTCACCGATGCGCCACGCCGGGAGCGCGGATCCTCCCAGGTCGTGAAATTGCATCGGTCGGCGCGCGCTCACCGGCCACGGACGAGCCGTTGATGACCGCTGCCCCACATCCGTTCATCATCCGCCACGACGGACGAGACCTCGCCGGGCTCGAGTGGGGCAGCGGCGACGACCACGTCGTCCTGCTCCACCCCAACGGGTTCTGCGCCGGCCTGTTCGACCCCCTCGCTCGCCGACTCGCCACCGACCACCACGTCGTGGCGGTCGACCTAGCCGGCCACGGTTGCAGCTCAGCCCTGCCACAGGACGACCTGACGTTCACTCGGCTCGCCAGCGACGTGATCGCCGTTCTGGACGGACTGGGCATCGCATCAGCCGCCGCCGTCGGACAGTCACTCGGCGGAGGTGTCGCCATCCTCGTCGACCGAGCGCGCCCAGGTCTGTTCCGCCGGCTGCTGCTGTGCGAAGCGGTCGCCTTCCCCATCACCGGCACCGGCACGAACCCGATGAGCGAGCGCGCCCGGACCCGGCGCCTCATCTGGCCCGACCGGGCCACCTTCATCCGCACCGTCGCCAGCAAACCACCGCTGGCAGACCTCGCGCCCGACGCCCTGCAGGCCTATGCGCGATGGGGTCTGCTCGACAGGACCGATGGTCTCGTGCAGCTGGCCTGCCTCCCCGACACCGAAGCAGCCATCTTCGAGGTATCCGGCACCGCCGACGGCGCGCCGGCCGCCTGGGCACACCTCCCCTCGCTCCACGCTCCCGCCGTGGTCATCGCGGGCAACCATTCGTTCCTCCCCCTCGCCATGTTCGAGCAGCAAGCCGCCCACGGCGGCGGCCTGCCGCTCGAAGTCCTGCCCGGCGGCCACTTCCTGCTGCAGGAGGACACCGGCGAAGCGGCCGATCTGCTGCGCGCCCACTTGAGAAGCGGGTGACTCGACTGTCGGCCGTGCGTATCGACACTCTCCTCGCCCGCGAAGAAACCTGGCCGCGGTAGTCAGCCACACTGAACCTGACAGTCCCTTCCCCGGGGTGAGCAGGTTGCTCGCGTTCCTCGGTGCCCGGATCCTCGTGGAAGGATCGAACTGTGGGACTGGAGCGGCTCGTCGGGGTCTACGACGCAGACGGGACGATCCGCGGCGAGCTTGCGTATCTCATCGGGCGCACTCGAGGGACGGCCCACTGCGCGCTATGCGACATCACCCACGGTCGTCTGCGGCGACGAGCGGACTTCGACGACGCGCGCCGCAAGCTCGCGGTACCGCTGGAGCTCTGTCATCGGGACGAGGTCGACGAGACGGTCCGGGCGGCGGCCGGTGGGAACTACCCGTGCGTCGTTGGCATCGGCGTCGCTGGAGCATCGTTGGTCATGGGCCGAGACGACCTGGAGGCGTGCGCTGGCCATCCCGCCACGTTCGTCGAGCGGCTGAACGACGCCGTGTGAGCCGACGGCGCGTCCGTTCTTCCGCTCCTATTTCGCCATCTGAGCCTGGACGTACGCGACGAGTTTGGCGAACGCCATCGCCCACCCGGCAGCACCCGGCGAGCCGGCGGGGATGCCGAGGTGGGTCATCACCATCTTCGTACCGCCGTTGACCGCCGCGAACTCGACATGGATCTCCGTGGTGGTCGGGTGGCTGTCTGGCATGCCGATGTCGGCGGGCGAGAGCACGGTGCCGTGTTCGTCGGACATGGCCTCGGTGTAGACGAGTCGCTGGTTGTCGACGACCTCTCGGTACTCACCGGTGAACCACATCTGCATCGGGCCGTTCGGGGTCTGGACCTCCATCGACACCAGTCGCACGCCGCCGACGCGGACGTCCATCTTGGCGACGGGGATGGTGGCGCCGTCGGGGCCGTACCAGGCGGCGAAGTGCTCGGGGTCGGTCCACATCTGCCAGACGAGATCGACCGGAGCGTCGAAGGTGCGCTCGATCACGACCGCATCTTGCGGTCCGTGGCGTCGTTCATCGTGGTCCTGTCCTTCCGTGCGGTTGGAGGCGCGTGAGGTACTCGGCCATCCGGTCGAACCGGGCCTCCCACACCGGGCGGTACTGCTCGGCCCAGGTCGAGATCTCCTGGAGTGGTCTGGCGTCGAGGGCGCACGGCCGGTACTGGGCCTGGTGGCCTCGTTGGACCAACCCGGCACGCTCCAGCACCTTGATGTGCTTGGAGACGGCCGGCAGCGTGAGATCGAAAGGCTCGGCGAGCTCGTTGACGGTCGCAGCGCCGTCGGCGAGGCGGGCTAGGATCGCTCGACGGGTGGAGCTGGCCAGTGCGGCGAAGGTCTCGCTCAGCCGGTCCTCGTCGATCGTCACCGTCATGGCCGGTCTCGTACTTTCCTCAGCGGCTAATTAACTTCCGAGGAAACTACAATCCGGTTGGTCTGTCAAGCGACGGCGGCGGGGTGCACGTTGGCCTTGAGCCAGCGATGGAGGGGTGCGAAGGCGCGCCAGTGGCGCAGGAGCGTCGGGATCAGTTTCGGGTCGACCGCGAGGTCGGGGGGTAGCTCTGCGTGGGCGTAGAGCGCGCTGTGACGGAGCAGCCGCTCCTGGTCGGGGGTGGGCGCTCAAGGAGCCCGTAGTCAGCCGGTCCGTTCTCCGTGGGCAACTCAGCGACGGCCGCCGGTCCGGCAGTGGCGAGATCGAGCGAGCCCGTGAACTCGGCGACTGGCCACCCGGCGGCGTCCAGGCGAGGATCGATCCTCACTCGCCGTGTCTCAGACTCTGCTTCCGTCATCAGGCTTCCGAGCTCTCGTGTCGTGTCCTGGTGAACCCGTCGCGGAACCCAGGCAAGACGCAACGCACTGAGAGAGTACGGGAGGTATGTGACCTGACGAGGGTGCTTGCGCGTCCCCGCCGTCGGGAGAAGCCCACCGCCCACACAGACTTGCCGGCGCCGGCGGCGCCGAAGGCAGTGCGGCGATGAGCGCGGCAGAGCGGTCCGAGCCGTCGTTTGACGCGTACGCGTCAAAGGTTCTCGACCCAGATGGTGCTGCACCTCTTGACCCTTGCGGCTGCACGGTGTCAGGTAGTTACAGACGTCCGCAGGGAGTCGTCATGCCTCGCCCGATCAGAGCCTCGGCCGCCATCGACTGGCTGGCCAACCAGAACCCCCTGAGCGTCGTCGAGTGGGCCGATCCCGTCGTCGAGGCAGCCGGCCATCCCGTGCGCAGCGTGTACGTCGAGACGTTCTGGCTCCCCACGCTCGGGCCTACGGCGATGTGGCTTCTGCGGCGCCTGTCTGCCTGGCTCGAGGCGACGCCCGACGGCATCAGCGTCGAGCTGCCAGAGCTCGCCCAGGAGCTCGGCCTCGGCGCGAACGTCGGGCGATCGAGCCCGGTCATCCGCACGCTCGCTCGACTGCTGCGATTCCAGGCGGCGGCCCCCGCCGGAGACGTCCTCGCCGTACGACGGTTCCTCGCCCCGCTCCCCTACAGGCTGGCCGCGCAGCTGCCGCCACGGCTCGCAGCGGCGCACGACCTCGACCAGCACCGGGATCGCCCGGCGTGCTGAGGACGTCCCGCTCATCCAGCGCCGGACGGCGGTCGCGGTCGGGGAAGCCGCCCGCCGTCCGGCCAACAACGCAGACCCCAACTTCCCCCCGGTTCGCCCACCACCCTCCCGAGGAGGACCTCCGATGAATCCAACGATCACCTTCACCGGCGCCCGAGGTGGCCACGGCACCACCACGGTCGCCGCGGCTGTCGCCATCCACGCCGCCCGCACCCGACCCACGACGCTGGTGTCCCCAGACACGCCAGCGGCGACTGCATTGCTCGGCCTACCGGGCGGCGCCGAGCCCGCGCCGATCGACGTGCTCCCCACGCTGACCGTCGCCGCAGACATGCCGGAGACCTCGACGGATCACGGCATCGTGGTTGATGCCGGGACGCTGGCGGCGCGGTCCGCCGGCGGGCCGGGTGGCGACCGGAACTACCTGGTGCTCCGGGGCCCCTGCTACATCGCCCTCGCCAGCGTCCTGGCCGCCGGCGTGACGGGGTTCGACGGGGTCGTCATCGTCGCCGAGGCGCAGCGGTCCCTCACCGCAGCGGACGTGGCCGACGTGCTCGGACTTCCCGTCGTCGCCACGGTCAACGCCAGTCCCCAGGTCGCTCGTACCATCGACGCCGGCCTCCTCCTCAGCCGTCTCACCCGCCTGAACGACCTCGCATCCCTCCGGTCCCTGACCGATCTGCACCCTGCCTGCCGCCCTCCGAGCACGAGCCCCCGATGACGCACACAGACTTGCCGTTATCGCACAGCGATAACGGCGGTGAGGGTCTCGCGTGTCGCGATCGGTCGTCGCGGAACCACGTATCTGGGTCGACCCACCCCGCGATAGGAGCCGCTCGTGCTCAATATCGGACGACTCGGCTCCGACGCCGCCGAGTACTACATCGGCGAGATCGCCACTTCGGCGGAGGACTACTACTCGGGGCGCGGTGAGGCATCCGGGCGCTGGATCGGCAGCCTCGCCGAGAAGCTCGGCCTGCATGGGGCGGTCACATCGGACCACTTCCGCTCGGTCCTGGCCGGTCGCCACCCGTTCACCCATGAGCAGCTCGCCCGGCGTCGTGGGTGCGCCCAGATGCACCGAGGGCATGCCAACCAGCCCACGTTGTTCGACCAGGAGGCGTACGACGTCGCCCGCGTGGCTTCACGGCTGCGGCTGACCGTCGGGCGCGTCCGGCAGCTCCTCTGGGCCGGCGACCGGGCCCATGCCGAGCAGCCTCCGAAGCGGTACCTGTGCGGCAGGCGGGTCCCGAACGGCCGCCGGTACAGCTGGCTGGTGCCACGAGTGGAGGTCGAGCGCTTCGAGGCCGAGCACCGGTCGACGAAGGCGCGGCCTGGCTACGACATCACATTGCGACCACCCAAGAGCGTCAGCGTCCTCTGGGCGCTCGCCCCGGAGGCGCAGCGCCGAGCGATCCGCGACGCCCACCGGGAGGCGGTCGACGCCGTGGTGACCCATCTGGAGCGCCACGCCGTCTTTGCTCGACAGGGCACCAAGGACCGAGCGCGCATCGAGACCGACGGCGTCATCGCGGCGGCATTCGACCACCGGACGTCCCGCGCCGGCGACCCACTCCTCCACACGCACGTCGTCACGGCGAACCTGACGCGGACAGCCGAGGGCCGTTGGCAAGCGATCGACGGCCGGCCGCTCTTCCAGCACGCGAGGTCTGCTGGATTCCTCTACCAAGCCTACCTCCGCCAGGCTCTCAGCGCGACGTTGGGCGTCCGGTGGTCGGGAGTGCGCAACGGCTGGGCCGAGATCGAAGGCGTGCCCAGGGCCGTCGTGCGCGCGTTCTCCAAGCGGAGAGACGAGATCGAGGAGATGGTGGGAGAGGCTGGCTACACCTCTGCCCGGGCCCACCAGGCAGCCACTCTCGCCTCCCGACGGGCCAAGGAGCACGGCGTGGACGCCGATGTCCTCCAGGCACGGTGGCGAGACGAGGCTGCGGCCCTCGGGTTCGGACCCGAAGAGGTAGCGGCCTGCTTCGACCAGTCGCCCGCGAGAGGCACGACGGACCTAGATGCGCTGTTCCGCTCGATGGCCGGACCGGCGGGTCTCACGCGTCATGCCAGCACCTTCGGCCGGACCAACGTCGTCGAGGCCGTCAGCGAGGGCCTGCCGGGCGCTCCTGCCGAGCAGATCGACGCGGTCGTGGACGCGTTCCTCGCCTCGCCATACGTCCTCGCCCTCGCTGCCCAGCCAGACGAACCTGAGTACGTCGTGCGGAGGGATCTCGTGCGGTCCCGTTCCAGCGACTTCGCCCGCTTCTCGACGCCCGAGCTGCTGGACCTCGAGCACCGGCTGCTGTCGTTCGCCGAGGACGGCTTCGGCGCACCAGTGCCGACTGCGACGGTTGCGGGCGTAGACGCTGCGATCGCAGCGCGCCCCGAGCTGTCGCCCGAGCAGATCGCCATGGTTCGGGCCGTGTGTCTCCCCGGGGCCGAGGCGCTGCAGCCCGTCGCCGGGCGACCGGGATCGGGAAAGACGTATGCGACCGCAGCGTGCGTGGAGGCATTCGCCGCCTCGGGCATACCCGTCGTCGGCTGCGCCCTCTCGGCCACCGCTGCGGCCGAGCTCGAGTCCGCGACCCGCATGGAGGAGAAGACCGGGCGGGCCGCATCCACGATCGCCCGGCTCCTCCTGGACGTGCACCGTCATCCGCTTCCATCGGGCGCGGTCGTGATCGTCGACGAGGCATCCATGGTCGGGACGAGGGACCTCGCGCGGCTGGCCGTTCACGTCGCGACCGCTGGAGGCGCGCTGAAGCTGATCGGCGACCCGGATCAGCACGGCGCGGTCGAGAGCGGCGGCTTCTTCCGCCGGCTCACGGAGATCCGAGGCGACCAGCTCATCCGCATGGAGCAGAACAACCGGCAGCTCGACGCCGACCACCGCCTCGCGATCGAGGACTTCCGTCGAGGTCTCGTCGAGTCCGCACTCTCCCGCTACGACGCCACCGGTCGCGTCGTCAGATCCCCGAACGCCTCAGCCGCGTACGACGCGATGGTGACCGAGTGGTGGGCTTGTGCGTCGGTCGGTGAGACGGTGCCGATGATCGCCGGACCCAACGTGACCCGGAGCGCGCTCAACCGCCGCGCCCGGGCGCTCCTCAAGGCCGAGGCACGGCTCGATGGCCCGGTAATCGTCGCCCACGATCGGGAGTACTGCGTCGGCGAGTGGGTCGTCACCAAGCGGAACCGCAGGGACCTCCGATCCGCCGACGGCCACTTCGTGAAGAACGGCAGCGCCGGCGTGGTCACGGCGCTCGACCCCAAGCGCCGGACGCTCACTGTCACGTTCGAGCGCGAGGGCGTCATCACCCTTCCCGCCGAGTACCTGGATGCCGGCTTCGTGGATTACGGCTATGCCCGGACCACCTACGGGGTCCAGGGCGCCACGCTCGATCGGGGCCTGTACTTCGCTGGCGACGAGTCCAGCTTCGAGGAGGGCTACGTCGCCCTCACACGCGGGCGAGTGGACACGCGCATCTACATCGTCGACGGCACGTCGGTCTTCGACGAGGAGTCGAGCCACCGGGGCCACGATCCTGAGCAAACGGGTCTCGACACCGTGGCCCAAGCCATGGAGCGACGGCGGGCCAACACCCTGGCAGCCGAACGGGATCCCGCCGCCGCGGAGATCGTGCACGAGCTGGCGGGCTGGGGTCTCCGCCGGCTGAGCGACGAGCTGGCTCGACTCGACGCCACCCTGGCCGAGGGCCCGGATGACGTGACCGAAGCGCTCCGCACGACGGTTCGTCGACGGGACGCCGTGCTCACCCGCCGCCAGGCCTGGGACGCGGGTGCGGCGACGCCTCGGCCGCGTCGACGCAGCCAGCGCCAACCGCTCCCAGTTGGACGGGAGCTGGATCGCATCGAGCACGAGCTCGCGACCTTGGAAGGGCGCATCGACCAGCTGCGAGCGCTACATGCGGATCGCCTCGAGTTCCTCGATGCCCACCGCGACGTGGTGGAGCGGTGGAGGCTCGTGCACCGGGCGATGCAAGCGGAGGAGCTCCGAGTTCGCATCGAGGCAGGCCGCGCGACAGACGAGTTCGTCACCGCCTTCGGTTCGCCGCCCGACGACCCCGCTGCTCGGCAGGCGTGGCAGCTCGCCGCCGAGTCGGTCGCTGTTCACGTCGCGCGACACGGTCGGCTGGTCCCGGGCCCCCACGTCGACGGCGCCGAGCCGCGTACTGCACTGCTGGGGGTTCGACCCGAGGAGGCCAGCGCTCGCTGGTCCTACCTCCGTGCCGCACAGGCCGTCGATGCACTGGCCGACAGCCGGGCCCTGACCGCAGCAGACGAGGCCCTCGTCGGCTGAGGGCCGCCTCTGCTACGACTGCCCTCGCTCACGTCGGGGCGATGTTCTGAACAGGCGAGAGTGCAGCCCGTCCGGGCCGGTTCGGAACCGCTCGTGAGCGCCTTGTCGCGTCACACCGAACGCCTTGCCAACCTCCGCCCAGGTCGCGCCTTCTTCTCGCGCAGCCATCACCTCGGTGCGGGAGATCCTCTCTGCCTCATCGGCGATCCTTGCGGCGATCCGGGCGCGCTCGAGGTGGGAGCGATCCGAGCCCGCCGCCACGAGTGAGGACACGAGCTCGACAACCGCCCGCCCGACCGCGCGTGAACCTGGAGCCCGACTGGCCACGCTGCTGACGGTACTCATCGGAGACGGCATCGTCAGATGGTCCCTGACGTCGCCCGTCATGAGCGGCTGACGGGCAGCATGTCGAAGAGGTCCGACCGGCCGCCGGCGAGGCGACCGCTCCACCAGCCGAGCTGAGCGATCTGCTGCGCAAGCCAGTCGACAGAGCGGGCGTCCACGCCCACTTCCAGCCAGTGGCGGTACAGGTTGGCGAGCTCACCGGCGATGTGATCGAGTCCGTCGCTGGCCTCGGCGAGGAGCTGGTCGGTGAGCGCGTGGGACGCCTCTCGGTCGTACATGGCGATGCCTCCGTGCGGTGTGAGTACCTGCCGGAGGGGCATCATGCGGACCCTCGATCGCAGTCCCACATTACCGCTGCGTCACCCGAGGGTGGATGACAAGTGCGGCTCACGCCTCAACCGGAGCACTGTCCGCGGGCCATCTCGAACTGCCCAGCCGTGGCCATCAGCTGCCCAACGGCGGCCAGCACGCAAAATGGCGGCCACGGCGTCGATGCTCTTCCTGGCGGCAGGGGGCACGCCCGGTCGAGATCAACTCGGAGCGATAGCTGGCGGCTACGACGCGTGCGGATCCGGCAGTAGGCGCGCTGCGCAGCGCCCGCAGTGGTGGGTGATCGGCTGCGGTTGTTGCAGCTTGCTGGAACACCGATCGACGGATCCGTACGCCCTAGACGTCGTGATCGGCACGCTGCGCACACTGGAGTTGCTGCCTTCTACCGGCCATTCGCGAGGCCTGGCAGATGAGCTGTGGGACAGGGTCCGCTACCGGACCTTGCATCCATGACGTTCCCGTACTCCGAGCCGGTGACCCACCAGTTCACCGCATGGTGCGCCAAGAGCGCGACAGGAGAGCGCTTCCTCGGCAACCTCGCTCACGGTTCAGCCGGTCAGCGAAGCCAACACCAGACGCAACCTGGTGTCGCCGCTCGTGCCGCACGTAGCCCGCCGAGAGCTCCTGCGGTCACCCAGCGTCACGCTGACGGGTTGCCGATCGAGCTCCACGTGGTCAGCCGTAGGCCCGTCGACAGCTCAGGGGTTCACCCGCTCCTACCAGGGTCACTCCCCTTTCGTAGGGTGGAGGGAAGCAATGGATCGTCGGAGGCCAAGAACTTGGGCAAGAACAACCAGTCACCGAGTCGGGACAGCTGGTTCATCACTGCGCGGCCGATCACCAACGCGGACGCGGACGCGTTCTCCCATGACACGATCGCCGAGGTCCTTGCCGATTCGGTCCGCCAGGCTGTCGAGGATTTCGTCGACGCGCCCGGTGCGGCGACGATAGGTCTCATCGGCGGGTTCGGTACCGGCAAGACGTCGGTCGTGAACCTGGCCTCGGAACGGCTCCGGACCGACCTCGACATCAATGTCGTACACGTCAGCGCCGACAAACACTCCGGCCACGCACGATCCCGCAACATCGTGCATACGATCGCCGGGGAGCTGGTCGACGAGGAACTGCTCAAAGAACACGAGGTCAACGAACACCTTCAATGGTTGCGATCCTCCGTGAGCCTGGCCGCTCCCGCTCCCGAGGAGATGCGGCTCGCGAAGATGATGACCAACCCGCGCGGGCAGAGCCTCAACGACATCTGGGCGACCCTGTTGCTCGCGGGAGTGTTCTTCGCGGTGACCCTCATCGGTGCCCTCTTCGTCGAGGGCGGGGTTGGAACCGTTATGAGTTCGATCGGTTCGCTCGCGTTCGTTGGGGCTTTCTTCACCATCGCGTACAAGCACATCGTCGGCTCCTTGTTCGAGATCCCGAACCGCTCCACGAATCGGGCTCGAGCGGACGCTGCCGATGATGTTCAGCAGGTCTTCGCAAACCTCATCAACAAGTATGCGGAGAGGAACAAGGGCCGGCCGCTGGTGATCTTCGTCGATGACATCGACCGCCTCGGCACAGCCGATGTGCTCGACGCGATGCGCGCAATCAAGTCCCTCCAGGCGGTCCCCCGAGGGAAGGAGCCGACCTTCGTCGTCTCCTGTGACGACGAGATAATCCTCGCCGCGCTCAAGGACCAGGCGTACACCGACGATGAGGCCGAGGCGATCGACCGCACCGCCGGAATCGCATCGCACGGCCGCGAGGAAACCGCCCGGGCATACATGGACAAGTTCTTCTCGCTGAGGGTGCCGATGCCCCCGCACGTGAGCGACGACATGCCCAAGTTCGTCCAGAAACTGCTTCCTGACGACCACCCACTCCGCTCGGGTGAGCACATCGGTTCCCAAGACGTGCTGGAGTCGACGCTGCTCGTCCTCGCGCGCGGTCACGTTGAATCGCCCCGACATCTTGTTCACAGGGTCAACGGCTTCCTCACCGCGTACCGGATCGCAGTCGACCGCGAGAAGGCCACGTCCAAGCAGCGTCTGCACCCCGGCGACGCAACCGGCCGACCGATCCTGCTCGCCCGACTCTCGGTGATCGCAGCGGACTTCCGCTGGTTCCACTTGTGCCTGCTCCGGGACGAGGCGCTTCTCGGGGCCGCTGATCGGCTAGCCCGCCACGAGGAGTTGAGCGCGATCGACGAGGAACTCCTCGAAACCTATGGCGTCGCTATCCGTGAGAAGCCGGAGAAGGCCGAGTCCGCCGACAACGACGATGGCGGCGATGACGACAGTGAGGCCCGGACCGGCCCGGAGCACCCCGGGACGCTGGTCTGGAACCCACGGCACGAGGATCTCCGCACGTACCTGGTGAGCACGTTCGTGAACGTGGAGAAGTCCGGCGAGTCGATTGTTCCGCTGCTGTACCTCGCTGAACCCGAGGGAGGCCGCGTCCTCGGGAACGCGAAGGTCGGAGCGCTCGTGGCCGCCGTCCGAAACGGCGATCTCACTCGGGTCACCGAAGCACTCGAACAGCTGCCCGACGAACACAGCAAGGTCGCGGCAGAGCAAATCCGGGAGACCGTCAGCGGCGTCACATCAGCGGAACTCCCGGCAGCTCTCGCCGGTGCAGCGGCGGCACTGCCCCTTCTCGGCGAGCACGCCGAGACAGTCGCGGTTGCGATCGCCGAGCACCTGCCGAAGATCCCGGCAAACTCACTCTCGGAGTCGGCGTATCACGATCTGCTCGGCGCGCTTCCTGACTCCCACCACAACGGGGTCCTTCGGTCGTTCGCGACGATCGAGGACGACACCCCCGAGGACGACCGCAACGTTCGGGCGCTGGCGGCTGCGAAGTACCTCGTCGGCTCTCCGAACGCCGGACACCTTCCACAGATGATCCGAGACCATCTCGATCGGTTGCCTGAACACGCCGGATGGGCTGAATCTCACGACTGGGTCGAAGTCGCGCTCGACCTCGATGAAGCGGTCCACGCCGACCTGCTGGCCAACCACCTGATCCCCAGTCTGTTCCGGTTGGCGATGGGAGACGGCTCGGTCGAGTTCGACGACACGGCCGAGGGACTTCTCAGTCTTGTCGAGCACCTCGAGCCAGACGAGCGAACCGCCCTCGGCCCAGTACTGCACGGCATCACTCCGAAGTCCGAGGGCTCCGCCCGACTGTTGTTGGCCGCGTACGACCTGGTCGGCAAGGTTGATCACGTAAACGGAGCGTTGCGCATCGCTGAGGCGATCGCCTTCGACCTCGAGGATGACGTCGCAGCGAAGGCGGTGGAGTTGCTCGGTCCATCGGTTCTCGTCTGGAAGGACTCGACATTCAAGAAGAAGGACGAGTCGGACGAGAGCGAGGCGCCTCGGTTCTGCGCGGACACAATCGGCCGTGCCTTGGCATCTCTCATCTCTCCCGAACCCGCCCCGGCGACCAGCGGTAGATTGTCGGCGTACGCGTCGGATTTCGCCGTGACGTCGCGAGTGTTCACCAAGCTGCTGGAAGCTGCCGTCACGGCCGTCGAAGAGACCGGGGACACCTCGCCGGTGAGCGATGCGCTGCTCACTGTCGTCAGGTCGTTCCTCACGACAAGCCTCGAAGACGAGGCTGCGCTGGCGGCAGCTGTTACCCGAGTTCTTGAGCCGCTGGCCGTCGACGGTGACTTGTCCCCCAAAGCAAAGTCGCTGCTGTCGGTCGTCGAGCATCTGGCGCAGCGGGACGAGCACCGTTCCAAGCTCGACCCGGAAACGGCGAGGTGGACGGCGTCACTCAAGTCGAACGCCAACCCGTACCTGAAACACCCCCAGGTCGCAGCGTTCAACTCCCTGGACACCGTCGCCCCGACTGCGGCCGGGCCCGCCGTCGACCCGGTCTTCGCGTCGCTCAACCAATGGCTTCAGAGCGCCAGCGACCCAGGGCATCTCCGCACACTCGCTGCGCTTCCGTGGGGTGCCCAGTTCGACGCCGCGTTCGGCCTCGTGGCATCCAAGGCCGACGACTTCTCGTCCTTCGACGATCTCGTTCCGATTATGCGGCGAGCGCACGAACGAGCCGTCGAGATCCCGGACGACCTCCTCAACCGGTTCGTCAAGCACGTTCAAGCTGACCCGATCGGTCAGATCCCCCACGCGAAGACGATCTGGTCGTCATTCTCCGCTTCTCAACAGTCCCGGATGCTGTCCGCCGGGCTGCGGGGGAGCGACACCGCGACCGAACTGATCGCCAGTGCCTCCGCCATGACGTTCCGCTACGTGGTCATCGACGCCGCCAAGCAGGACAAGATGTCCGACCTCCTTGCCGTTGCTGAACTCGAGACACGGTCGGACGAGATCGCCGAGGTGGTGTCGGCCCTCGTCGATGAGCACGCGACAGTCGACAAGACGAATTTCCGCCGCCTGATCGGACACGTCGCGCAGGCGGAAGTCGCTGCCGTTCTCGTCGGTCGACTCTCCGAACCGTCTGGGGAGGCACGTACCGCCCTCGAACTGCTGGGCTACCTCGACTCGGACACCGTTGGCGGAGCGATTTCCGAGATCGACGAGGCAGCCGCCGCGCAGCTAGGGGCTTGGGATGAATCCGTCGTCGACGACCTTGTCGAGGTACGTGGACAGCGGCCACTGTCAGCGACCCTCGATGCCGTGGTCGACGAGATGCTCGGCGAGGTCGGGACTGCTCGCTCGAAAGCGTTGAAGCTGAAACCGAAGAAGGGTCTCTTCAAGAGCTAGCGAGTGCCGGGCGCCCGTTAGGGGCCCTCCCGTCGGCACAGCCCCGATCGGGTTGCGATCGTCCGGCAGCTGTTCGTCCCGCTAGGAATCGTCGAGTCGCGGGTGGGACGGTCTGAGGAGGCGCCACAGAACGCTCGTGCTTGTCCCCGACCCGACGGTGCCCACCAACGCCGGGTCCGCGTCGCGGTTGAGCGCGACGGACCGCCGAGGTACTAACGGCGAGGCGGGGGTTCCTGATCTCGGGCAGGAACCTCCGTGCCCCGGTCACAGCGAGTCGGCGGAGGTGTGCACGCTGGGCATGTCCGGACCAGGCGATCCCGCCGGCCCGCGTGGGTTGCTCTCGCCAGCGGTCAGGCCGGAGTGGATCGTGCGCACCGCCTCCCGCTCACCGAGGCCGATCGAGCTCGCGGCGTGCACCAGGACCGCCTCGACCTCCGCCTCGTCAAGGCACCCCGCAGCGACGATCTGACCGAGGCGGTAGGCGACACGGTTGAGGGTGTCGTTGCGCGTGCCCTTGACCGCAGCTTGGAGGCGTTGCAGCTCACCGTCCAGGGCTGACCGAGCCCATGCGCTGGCGTCGCGCACCCCGCTCGTAGTGGCGGGCGGGCGGCGGTCGATCTCGGGTGGCTGGACAGCAGCGAGCAGCCAGCCGGGAAGCGTGGGCAGCTCTCCGCCACGCTGCACGACGGCGTAGCGGCCACCACTGACGTGCCGACTGGGCGGGGCCAGCACGTAGCCACCGTCGCCGCGGATGTCGATGCCGGCACCCAGCTTTCGGCCAGCGTCGTTGCGCACGACCCCTCCCGGATGACGGAGGTAGAGGTGTCGCCCTCCTCCACCGGTCTGGATGGTCCGACCAGGTGGGAGCGGCCCATGCTGCTCGATGACTTGAGCGAGGGTCTCTTCGCCGCCGTGGTCTGGATCGACGTCCAGGACGACGAGGCCGCTTGCCTGGCCGGTCCGGATGGCGACGTTGGCGGCTGGCCAGCTTGACCACCATCGCCGGATGAGCGCCTCGTCGGTCGTGGCCGAGTTGAGCCCTCCCGACACGCGGGGGTGCTTGGCCGGCGAGCCGCAGTCCGCCCGGAAGCACGTACAGCCTCCGACGCCGTGGCTAGGTCCGTGGCACGGGAAGACGGGCCAGCCCCGACGGCCGTAGACGATTGCCGCGTCGATGGGGCGACGGCTCCACTTGGCGATCACCACTCGACCTCGGGCAGAGGCCGGGACGCCTCCCGGTCCAGCGCGGCAGGCGCAGGCTCGGGACCAGGAGGTTGAACCGCGACATCGACGTAGTCGAGCTGGAGATAGCGACCGATCGCCTCCGCCAACCCGGCGCGCAGCCGGCCCCATGTCGCGAAGTCGATCTCGACGGCACCGGTCGCGGTGTCGACGACCTCGACCGTTCCGGGCGTACCCGGCGGCGGTCCGTCGTAGGAGGTGGCGGTCGCGATGACGCGATCGCCCCGCATGACCTCGACGCCGCCCTCTGTCAGCGACGGACCGGTGAGTGTGCCGTCGGCCTTGAGCAAGGCCCGTGCTTGCAGGGACCGTCTCGAAGCCTCGAGCGGGTCGCGGGCCGGCATCGGCTCCTCATCGAGCGTCCCGAAGCGCTGGTACCAGGAGGCGAGCGCCCCGCGGTCGTCGGTGGTCTTGGGGGTGTCGCGGAGAGCGCGCAGCCCTTCGGCCTGCACGAGCGATGGACTGGTGGCACCCGGTGTCCGACTCTCGGCGAGCCGCCGGATCCGCTCGAGCCGAGCCTGGAGCGGCTTCACCGGCTCGGCCTGTGGCTCAGCCGTACGCACTGCCGCGAGCTTGGGGGCCGGGCCACCCAGCGAGGCGGGGTGGTTGTTGACTTCGTTGGACGAGCTCAACGTCGCACGCCGGCGGTCCAGGAAGGTGCGGTCGACGACGGTGTCGGCTCCGGTGGGATCGGGCGTTGTCGGCTGCCTGCTGCGCTCGGCCCCGGTTCGGAACTCCGTGCCGCACATCCCGCAGGTCACCGAACCAGCGGCGTAGACGGTCGGCGCCATCCGCAGCTTGCGGCCGCACCCGCAGCTGGCCGCGACCGAGGATGCGCGACGCCCGTCCCCTCCATCGCGACCCTGGCGGCCCTTCCCGGGCTGCTGGCCGTCGCCTTCCGCGCCGATCGTGATGCCGCGCTCGATCTGGCGAGCGATGCGCATGGCGTCGCCAAGCGCCGAGATCGCCCCCGCATACCGCTCCTCGCCCTCGGGCGAGAGACTTGTGGACGCCAACCCGTAGGGAGGCATCGCACGGACCGTCAGGAGCACCTCGCGTGCGGCCGCCGCGAACCGTTGGTTGTGGTAGCGGCCGCCCCGTGAGGTGTCCTTGATGCCCCGAGCGGCGTTCAGGCCATGGGCTCCCTCGTGGAGGAGCACCTCGAACACCTGCGCCGGTGTCAGGTGCAGCGCCTCGCCGGCGAGGAGCACCTCCCCTCTCGTCTGACCATCGGCCACCCAGCGGCCGCCCCACCAGTGACCGAGCTTCACGAGCCGCCCGCGCTCGACCCCGCTCCCGAGGACGATGACCACAGCAGGCAGGTCTGGGTGGTGCTGCTGGATCGCGGCCCACGCCTCCTCGCATGCAGCGACGAGTGCGCTTGCCGTGGCCTCCGTTGCCGCGACCGGCTGGTCCATCTCGGTCGGGTCATCGACCACTGCGAGCGACGGCGCGTCCGACCCCGTCGGTCCGGTGAGGCCCGGTCCAGTGTCACGGCGCACGGCGCCGCCTTCCGGTTGGACCGCTCGGCCTGCCCTCGGCGATCGACCGGAGGCCCGAATCGCTGAACCACGGACGCAAGCGGACGTGCGCCGGCACCTCCGAGCCGTAGAGCAGGACCGCCTCGCCGGTGCGAATCCGACGGAGGACGTCGACCGGCGCGGCACGCCGGTAGGTGCGATGCTCCGACACGCTTCGCCGGCCTCCGTGGAGGTCCGTCGCGATGTTCCGCTCCGTCCGGTGCTCATCACCGACGAGCTGACTGACGTACTCGAGCGTCGAGGTGTCCGCTATCCCGCTGCCGAAGAGCTTCGCTCGATGGTTGTTGAGCACCGTCTGGGCTCGATCGTGGTACGCCGCCTTGACCTGTGCCAGGTCCTGCCAGACCGTCACGAGCGTGATGCCGTGGCTCCGGGCCGTGGCGGCGTACGTCGGCAGGTCGCGGAGCGGGGCGGTGTTCCCTGCCTCGTCGAGCAGGACGAGGCACGGGTGGTCGAGCCGTCCACCGGCGCGATTGGCGCTGTCGAAGGCGGCGCGGATCGCCTGCTGCACCAGCACCGTCAGCACTGGTCGAAGGCGAGCCTGCTCGTGGCTTGGTGCGACGACGTAGATCGTGTTGTTCCCGGACAGCCATGCAGCAGGGTCGATCTCACTTCCCCGAGCCGCCCGGCCGACACCAGGATCGGCCCATCCGGCGAGGACGTTCTCGATCGTGGCGAACACGGAGCTCTGCAGCCGCGCTTCCTTGCCCCACAGCGCTCGGGCCGCTCGCAACGGTGACCCCGGATCGCTTGCAGCGGTGGAACCGTGCGTTGCGAGGAGGATCCGCAGCTGGTCATCGGCCTGGTGGGCGAACGCGTCGCGGAGCTCCGGCGGCCACTCGTCCGCCGGCGTCTCCGCGAGCATCGACCCGGACGGGGTAGCTGCAAGAAGCGCTCTCGCAAGCAGCTCGGTTCCTGCCGTCAGGGTCTGCCGATAGGCATCGACCGTCTCGTCGCCGGCCGAAGGTTCCGGGAGGTCGGCGACGAGCGCCTCGGCGGCATCCTCGAGGATCGGGCCGACCTCGGTCTGGTCCTGGGTGTCGACCCAGCGCACGACGTCGGAGATCGAGGCGCCTGGCGCGTGCGCAGCGGCGAAGAGGTACGGCGCCAGCCCTTTGCGAGCCTGCGAGTACCAGTAGTCGCCGTCGGTCACGGAGTCGAAGCGAGCCTGTGCCGCCTCGGCCATCCACGCCGCCACGCGAGTGGCTCCAGCCCACGTGCGACACGCCTCGAGTGGCGACCAGGTCGACGTCGGCTCCCCCGAGCACCCAGTTGGGTCGTACACCCAGACCTCGCCCTTGCGGCGGCGGTGTTGGATGGTGGCGTCGAGGAGGTCGGCCTTGACGGATGTCGCGATCACCGGTCCCTGCCACTCGAGCAGGGCCGGGATCGCGAAGCCCGCTGTCTTGCCGCAGCCCGTCGGGCCGACGACGGCCAGGCTGGCTTGGGGCTCGCAGGCCAGCAGGCGCCGGCGGCTGTAGCCGACGGTGACGCGACCGGCGTGTGGCCGGTCGACGGCCAGCACGCCAAGATCGCGAGCCGACGCGAAGCCGGCCTCGGTCGGCACGCCGAGGCTGCCGGGTCCTGGGCGGCTGATGCGCTTCCAGATCCGCCACCCGGCCAGCGCAAGCAGGCTGGCGGCGCCGACGACAGCCAGCTGCGCTGACCAATAGAGGATCGGGCCTGGCAGGGCAGAGCGCAGAGGCTCGGACCAAGCGCTGGCGGGCTCGCTGAGATGTCCGGGAAGGCTGAAGACAGCTCGAGCCGCATCGCCGAACGCGATCGCCCGGGGCTCACCAGCGAGGACGCTCGCCAGGACGGCACCGGCCCACACGACGAGTGCGGTCCCCGCCCAGAGCGCGATGGCGGCAGGGAACCACCCCTCGGCGCCCTGCCGCGACGGCGCGGCAGCCGGTCCGGGCGGTGGCTTCACGCCGCTGCCATCCGGGTGTCGGTGTCGCAGAAGGCGAGCTCTTGGCGGCCGATGGCGTGCTGCACCACGGCCGTTCGCCCGCCGACCTTCCACAACGCCCGGCCACGGCAGAGGCGCGCCAGCACCGCGGCCTCGGTTGAGGTCAGGTCGAGGAGCGACCGCGAGTCGGCAATCTGGTCGGAGGCCTGTCGGAAGAGGACCCGGGTCTGCGTGTCAGCGAGCAAGCCCATGCTGACCTTGGCGCTGGCGGTCCCATCGTCGGCCTGGGCCCGGAGATCCGAGAGGCGGTGGACGATGGCGACGTTCGCCACGCCGTACGCCCGGCCGAGCTTCCACCACGCCTGCAGGTACCGGGACGTCCGCTCGGAGGCGAGCAGGCTCCACGCCTCGTCGAGCACCTGCAGCCGCGGTGGCCCGTCGGGGCGGGCAAGCACCGCTTGGAGCCACCCGGTGGCGGCAAGCATGACGAGCGTCAGCGCCTCCGGGTCGTGGTGGACAGCAGACAGGTCGATCACGACCCCGGGACCCGACCAGTCCAGGTGCACGTTGGTCCGGGCGTCGAACATCCCGCGCAGTGATCCGTCCAGCAGCTTTCCGAGCGCGAACACTGTCGGACGGAGGTTCGAGGCCAGCTCGCTCGCTGACACACGCACGCGCCCGGCGATCTCTGGCCCGGGATCGGCCAGCAGACCGGCGAGGTCGGCGAGCGTGGGTTGTGCATGGGCTGCTGTCGCGAGCTGGGTGACGGCCCAGCCGAGAGCCCCGTCCTCCTCGGGCGTCAGATCCCGATGGAGGACCGAGGCCAGGAGGGCGCCGACCATGGTCGCCTGCCGGCGGGCCAGCTCCTCCGGGCCGTCCAGGGCTCCACCCGGCCCGGGATCGAGGGGGTTGATGCGCGCAGTGCCGCCCGGGTGGAGGCGCACGACGTCGAGGCCGAGTGCCTCGGCAAGCGGCAGGTACTCACCCTTGGGGTCGGTGATGGCGACCCACCGACCGAGCACCGCGCATGAGCGGTAGATGAAGCACTTCGCAGTCGCCGACTTCCCGGTCCCGGGCTCACCGGCGAACAGCACGTTCGGGTTCGTCACGAGCCCAGCCCGGTACGCCTCGAACGGGTCGTAGGAGAAGCCCGCGCCGCCCGTGAGCACATCGGTGCCGAGGTAGACACCCGCCGAGCCGCAGCCGGCTTCCGCAGCGAAGGGGTACGCGGAGCACAGGTGCGCGGTTGTCGCCCGGTGGCGCGGCAGACGGAGACCAGCGGTCACGCCCACCTCCGTTCGGCGAGCCCTCGCCCGATCGGGAGCGCGCACACGACGCCAAGGTCGTGGCGACCGTGCAGCGCACGCAGCTCGAGTCCCGCCTGGGCTGCTGCCTGCTCGTACTCGGCGCAGGAGCGCTCCAGGGTCTCTTCGTCGGCAGCGGAGACCGTGAGGAAGCCCGCGAACTCCAGCTCGGCGTAGCCGGCGACGAGCTCCGCCTCCCGCTCGGCAACGGCCGTCTGGGCCCTCCGATGTCGAGCTCCGACTCGGAAGCCGGTGCGCGCTCGCTGCTCCTCGTCGGCGGCCAGGCGAGTCGAGTCACGGTCGATCCGGCGCTGCGACCGCGATGGCGGGACGGGCTCGTAGTGCAGCGCGAAGGTGCGGACCCCGCCGCCATACAGGAGCAGGGGTTCCAGCCAGTTCGGCGGCACGTCCAGGCGTGGCCACTCGGCTACCCAGTAGGTGCGGTGGAAGGCGCCGTCTGCTCGGAGTCGCCCCCACGTGGACTCCGTGGCGAGCGGTGTCGCGGAGTGCACGTTCAGGAGTCCGGCGAGCTCAGCGAGCGACGCCCCTCGCACGGCGATCGGATCGGCGGACTGCGGGTCGAGCCGGAGCCGGAGCGCGGTGGCCGTCTCGCGTGCCGATAGGGGCGGCGACACTGTGAGACCGGCTCCCTCCAGTCGACTCGTCAGCAGTCGCAGCTCCTCGAAGAGGGTGTCGATGCCGGCCGCGCTGTCAGGACGGGACGTGTCTCGACGGCGGATGCGCCGCTGATCGACGGTGAGCGTCACGAGGATCTCGTGCCGGATCGCGCTCGGCCCGGCCTCGGCGAGGAGCTCGTCGTAGGAGCGAGCCGCGTCGTGATCGGACGAGACCGGAGATGCACTGGTGAGGCGAGCGCGCTCAGCCGCGCCGCCGGGCGCCGCCCACTCCGTGACCCGGATCCGACTCACGGGGCCTCGCTCGGTGCAGAACCCTGCCAGCGCGTCGCCCCACAGCTGCACGATGCGCTCCTGCTCGCTCCGCTCGATGAGCGAGAACTCGCGGCCGCGCACGCGCACCGAGGCGGAGAGCGTCCGCTGGCGGCGATCGCTGACAACCGCGGCACCGTCATGGATGGTCGAGGGGCTCCAGGCGAGCGCGCCGGCGTCGAGGATGGCGAGGCCGGTGAGGAACGGGGGCAGTGGCGGCCGCCGGCCCGAATCGGTAGGGGTCCCCGTGAGCAGTGGCAGCGGCGCGCTCCACCGCAGCTGGCCGATGGCTCGCAGCCTGAGGTAGCGCAGGATGGTCGGAGCCCATTCGTGGAGCGAACGTCGGTCCCAGCTCGCGAACGCGAAGGCTGTCGTCAGCATCGGAGGGAGGAGCGCTACGCCAATGGGCAGACCGGCGTCGAGGAGGAGCCCTGCCGCGAAGATCCCCGCTCCGACAGCGACGCACTGGGAGCCGCTCAGACCGAGGAGCCAACCAGTCCGGTCGAGCGGCGAGAAGCGGAACGTCCGGGCGGAGTCGCTCACCTGTCGTCACCCTTTGACTCTTCGAGCGGGAGCGGCCGCTGGCCGGACTTCGGGGGCGCGGTGTGCTGGTCCGCGGCGCTGACCGCCCGCTGCGCTGCCGCGCCGGCGACCTTGGCCG
>DATCYI010000422.1:0-3357 GCA_036570385.1 Acidimicrobiales bacterium
GGCTGCGGCGACGACGAGCCGACGTCGCTCGGCGCGCCTACCGCCGACGCCGGCTCTGTCTCGTCCGGGGAGGTCGCCCAGCCCGAGCTGCGTGAGGAGCTGCTGGCCATGCTCGAGGCCGACCAGCAGGTCCGCTCCGACGTGGACGCCGACTGGGATGCCGTCGACGTCCCCAACCAGGAGCGCCTGGCCGAGATCTTCGACGAGCACGGCTGGCCCGGCTGGTCGCTGGTCGGCGAGGACGGCTCCACCGCCGCGTGGGCGATCGTGCAGCACGCCGACCTCGACCTCGATTTCCAGCGCCGCGGGCTGGCGATGCTCGAGGCGGCGGTGGACGCCGGCGATGCCAGCCCCGGTGACCTCGCCTACCTCACCGACCGCGTCCTCGTCGCGGAGGGCAAGCCCCAGGTGTACGGCACACAGTGGGGCCTCTCCGTCACCGGCGAGCCCGAGCCGCGCACCCCGATCGAGGACGAAGCCAACGTCGACGAGCGCCGAGCCGCCGCCGGCCTCAGCCCCCTCGACGAGTACCTGGAAGAGCTCCAGTCAGCACCCGGCTAGCTCCACGCCACCCGCGCAGGTTCAGTTCCAGGTGAACCAGCGGGCTTGGAGTCGTTCGCCCAGGGGCGGGGTGAAGTCGTGGGTCGTCCCGAACATGGGTGGGGCCAGCGGCCCGTAGCGGGGTGGGCCGATGCCGTGCCCGAAGTGGTCGGTGAAGCGCAGACCGTCGGGCTGTTCGGGGTTCCCGGCGATGTCGAAGGCACCGTGGTGGTGCAGGCGGTGGTGGAACGGGCACAGGCAGACGAGGTTCGTGGTGATCGTGAGGCCGCCGTCTTCGCGGTGCACGATGTGGTGCACCTGGACCCAGCGCTGCTGGGAGCAGCCTGGATAGCGGCAGCCTCCGTCGCGCTGCTCGATCACCCGGCGTAGCCGGGTGCTGACCGTGGCCTCGAGGGGGCTGATGCCCAGGATCGCGTTGTTGTGGTCGTGGATGACGGCGCGGACCTTGGCGTCGCAGCAGAGGTAGCGGCGCAGCGCGTCGGGCAGCTGCGGGCCGAGGTGGATCCGGGCGTGACCGTCGCCGTCGGAGCGCCCGTCGAGGTGCAGGATCACCTGGGCCCGCTCCCCGCGCGCCTCACCGCGGCGCGACGCGGGGTCGAGTGCGTCGAGGGCCCGTTCGCACATCCGCACATGAGCGTCGGCCCAGCTGATGGGTCCGCGGACCTCGGTGGAGTCGTCGCCGGTGCGTTCGTTGAACAGCTCGTCGCGCGCTGACTCGCGGGCCTTCTGGGCGATCGCGCCCTCGTCGGGCGGGAGCAGGGTGTGGGACTCCCACCATCCGTCGGGCCGGTACCCGAAGCGGTCCTGGCGCTGCGGAGCGGGCTTCTCACCGGGCTTGTTCTCGGGCAGGTGGGCAAGGATCCGACGCAGCTGGCTGTTCAGCAGCTTCGGTGCGAGATCCGCAAGCTCTCCATCACGCCCGCCCGGTGCCTTGGCCGCGATCAACGCCATCGAATCCTCGGTGAGCCGGCCCTCCCGGAACAGCCCGACGCACAGCGGGAGCTCATCGACGCGCCGGGCGATCTGCACGATCCCCCGCGCCCGCGACGCCGAGAACCCGGCCCGCCACGACAACCAGTGCTCAGGTGAGCGGAGCCCCTCTCCACCGCCCCACGCCTCCGCATCAAGGACCTCGACCACAACGTCGACGAGCTGCGCCGCCAACACGTTCGACTGCCCGACCAGCGCCGACACGCGATCCTGAGACTCACGCCCCACCCGCTCCTGACGACTCATCGTCGAGCCCCCCAGCTCCATGTCCCCAACCCTACGCAGGGGGTATGACAGTCGATCCGTGCGCGAAGGCGTGCTCGCAGGCCCGCGCTTCATCCGCCGCGACTGGTTCCTACCATCGAGCGCATGAGCTTGGAATGGGAGCAGACGGTCGTCGACTCGCGCGACCCCGCCGGGCTGGGGCGCTGGTGGGCCAGCGCGCTCGGCTGGGTGGTCGTGGACGAGGAGGACCCGGAGGTGTTCGAGATCCGGCCGGAGCCGGACCGCCTGCCGGGGCTGCTGTTCCTCGCGGTGCCGGACGAGGAGAAGGCGGGCAAGAACCGCCTGCACCTCGACTTCCGACCGGACGACCAGGACGCCGAGGTGGACCGGCTCGTCTCGCTCGGAGCGACTCGCGTCGACGTGGGCCAAGGCGAGCAGTCGTGGGTGGTGCTGGCCGACCCCGAGGGCAACGAGTTCTGCGTCCTCGGAGCGCGCCGACCGACAGGCTGAGCGCCGCGCGCTGCCTACGGTGAGCGAATGATCTCGCTGCTCGACGGGATGGCCACCACCAGGGCCATCCGCCGCTACACCGACGACCCGATCCCCGAGGACGACCTCGCCGAGATCCTGTGGCACGCCACCCGGGCGCCGTCAGGCTCCAACCGGCAGCCGTTCCGGTTCCTCGCCCTGCGCGACGGCGCGGCGGCGGTCGAGGCGAAGGCGCTGCTGGGCACATCGTTCCGGGAGATGTGGTCCGCCAAGCAGGCCGCCGACGGCTACGCCGCCGGATCCGGCGCCGACACCAGCTCGCCGAAGGCGCGCATGGCCCGCACGATGCAGCACTTCGTCGACACCTTCGAGGCCACGCCCGTGGTGGTCCTGCCGTGCCTCGTCCGCTACCGCGACCCGCACCCGTCGGAGGGGGCGAGCATCTACCCGGCGTGCCAGAACCTCCTCCTCGCCGCCCGAGCGCTCGGTTACGGCGGCGTGATGACGACGTGGCACCAGATGGTCGAAGCGGACCTGCGCCGCGTGCTCGGCATCCCCGACGGCGTCGCCATCGCCGCCACGATCCCGCTGGGCAAGCCCGCCGGCAACCACGGCCCCGTCCGCCGCCGCCCCCTACGAGAGCTCGTCTACGACGACCGCTGGGAGGGCGACGCCCCCTGGGCCCAGGACCCCGAAGGGACCAAGCACACCAGCGCCGGCCCGCCAAAGCGCCCCACGACCTGACCGCTCCATCCGGCAAGCGCGGTCGCTGGACGGAGCTATCAGACGACGCCGAGCTCGGCGGGGGTGATGTCGCAGAAGCCGATGGGATTCTCCGGCTCGTAGTCGCCGTGAAGGACCTCGGGCGCCAGATCGAGACCGTTCGGCCACACCACGGTCCGCAGCTCCGGGTCGACGGCCACCCGGGCGAAGTACTCCGGGTCGTTCAGTGGGAGCACCATCGGTCCATGCGACTCGCTGGGCGTGAACTGAACGTCCCTGACCGCGCCATCGTCGAAGAGCAGCCGCATCGCATGCGGCCGGGTGACGGCGACGCCGACGACTTCCGGGGTGCGTGGGTGCGTGGTCATG
>DATCYI010000423.1:0-4960 GCA_036570385.1 Acidimicrobiales bacterium
GTTGTACCGCGATCAGCGCACCGTCGGCCGCGTCGAATGGTGTCTGACACCACTCGACGCGCGGGCTCAGCTCAGGAGGTGGGGCGACAGGCGGGGGGCGCCGGCGGTGATGGCCTCGAGCAGGGGCGGGGCGGCGGCTACTCGCTCGGCTGCGTAGAAGACGAAGCGGCCGGCTGCTACCGATGCCTCCTCCGCCGAGGCGTGCTGCTCGGTCCAGCGGACCTGGCGGGCCATCAGCGCTCCCGTCACCGCCAGCGACGCGAGGTCGAGGTAGGGCGTGGCCGCGGCCAGCACGTCCTCGGGAGATGCGTCGAGCAGCCAAGACGTGGCCTTGGCCAGCGACGTCGTCGCCGCCTCCACCAGGCCCACCGCCTGCTCCAGGTCGGCACGGCCGGTGAGCGGGGCCAGGTCGCGCGCCAGCTCGTCGAGCAGCGCCTGCACGGCGGCTCCCCCGTCTCGGCGCACCTTGCGGGACACCAGGTCGATGGCCTGGATGCCGTTGGTGCCCTCGTAGATGGGAGCGATGCGGGCGTCGCGGTAGCGCTGGGCGATGCCGGTCTCCTCGATGAAGCCCATCCCGCCGTGCACCTGGACGGCGAGCGAGGTGAGCCGCACGCCCTCGTCGGTCGACCACGCCTTGGCCAGCGGCGTGAGCAGGTCGGCCCGGAGCGCGGCCGCGGACCGCACCACAACATCCGCGTGGTGGTGGGCGATGTCGGTGGCCGCCGCGGTGCTGTAGAGCAGCAGGCGCATGGCGTCGATGCCCGTCGCCATCAGCAGCAGCATGCGCCGCACGTCGGGGTGGTCGAAGATCGGCGACGACGTGCCCGGCGCGGCTCCGCCGGCTCGCCCCTGCGTGCGCTCGTGCGCGTAGGCCAGTGCCTGCTGGTAGGCCCGTTCGCTCACCGCGAGGCCCTCGAGCCCCACGGAGAGACGGGCGGCGTTCATCATCGTGAACATCGCGGCCATGCCGCCGTGCTCGGGGCCGATCATCTCGCCGATGGCGCCATCGAAGTCGAGCACGCAGGTGGGGCTGGCGTGGATGCCGAGCTTGTGCTCGAGCCCCACGCAGCGCACGGCGTTGCGCTCGCCGACCGTGCCGTCGGCGGCCACGTGGTTGCGGGGCACGACGAACAGGGAGATGCCCTTGGTGCCGGCGGGCGCACCCGGAGTGCGGGCCAGCACGAGGTGCACGATGTTGTCGGCGAGGTCGTGCTCGCCCCAGGTGATGAAGATCTTGGTGCCGGTGATCGCCCAGCGGCCGTCGTCGAGCGGGGTGGCCTTGGTGCGCACCGCGCCCACGTCGGATCCGGCCTCGGGCTCGGTGAGGTTCATGGTGCCGGTCCACTCGCCCCGCACCAGGCGCTCCAGGTAGGTGGCCCGCTGGGCCTCGCTCCCCCACTGCGCCAGCAGGTGGATCGACCCCTGGGTGAGCATCGGGTTGAGCGACAGCGCCATGTTGGCGGTGGCGAACATCTCCTCGGCGGCCAGCCCGACCAGGGTCGGGAAGCCTCCGCCACCGACGTCGGTCGGCGCGGCCAGCCCGGGCCAGCCGTCGGCAACCCACCGGCGGTAGGCCGCGGCGATCGGTGCCGGCGAGGTGACCAGGCCGGTGGCCGGGTCGAGCGAGGCGCCCTGCTCGTCGCCGATGCGGTCGGTCGGGGCGATGACCTCGGCGGCGAAGCGACCGAACCCGGCCAGGACGCCCTCGACGTCGTCGCCTCCGAGGTGCCCGAACGGGGGAAGCCCGAGCACGTCTTCCAGGCCGACGACGCCGAGGGCGTGATCGATGGCCCGCAGCGGCGGGCGGTAGTCGAAGCTCACGAGTCGTAGGTGTGGAAGCCCCGCCCGGACTTGCGGCCGAGGAGCCCGGCCTCCACCATCCGGCTGAGCAGCGGCGGCGGAGCGTAGAGCGGCTCCTTGAACTCGGCGTAGAGCGACTCGGCGACGGCCATCGTGGTGTCGAGGCCGATGAGGTCGGCGAGGGCCAGCGGGCCCATCGGGTGGGCGCAGCCCTGCACCATGCCGGTGTCAATGTCGCTGGCCGTAGCGAAGCCCGACTCCAGCATCCGGATCGACGACAGCAGGTACGGGATCAGCAGCGCGTTGACGATGAAGCCGGCGCGGTCCTGGGAGCGGATCACGTGCTTGCCGAGCACGTCGGACGCGAACGCCGACGCCTGCTCCGTGGTGCCGCTGCTGGTGACCAGCGACGACACGAGCTCGACCAGCGGCAGCACCGGCACCGGGTTGAAGAAGTGCAGCCCGATCACCTGCGCCGGTCGGCGGGTGGCCATGGCCAGCTTCATGATCGGGATCGACGACGTGTTCGACGCGAGGATCGCCTCCGGGTCCTCCACCACGTCGTCGAGAGCTCGGAACACGGCGGTCTTGACCGCTTCCGCCTCGGTCACCGCCTCGACCACCAGCTGGCGGTCGGTCAGCGCGCCCATGTCGGCCGAGAAGGTGAGCGCCTCCAACGCGCGGGTCTGATCGGCGGCGTCGAGCTTGCCCCGACGCACGGCGTTGGCCAGCGACCCCTCTATGCGCTCACGACCCGCCTTGACCGCGACGTCGTCGGCATCGACCACGACCACGTCGAGCCCGTTGCGGGCGCACACCTCCGCGATGCCCGAGCCCATGAGCCCACACCCGACAACGCCTACTCGCTCGATCTGCATGAGCGGAGGATAGATGACCAGTCAGGTAAGTGTCGAGCACCCGCGCTCATGGCCGGGGTCGTGGTTCAGGGGCCGAGGAGCGCGAGAGGGACCACACCGATCCCGTCGGGCCGCCGGTACGCCTCAGGACCGGTGCTGAGGACGATCGCGTCGAGGAGGTCCTCGCCTAGCTGGGAGCGCAGCCACGTGAGGTGCTTCACGTCGGCGTCGACGATGACCTGAGCGAGCTTCACCTCGATGGCGACGACGCGCTGGTCGCCCCGGACGACCACCAGGTCGACCTCGCGCTCACCACCACGGGTGCGGAAGTGCGCGACGGTGGCCTCGCTCGTCTGAGCGAAGACGCGCACGTCGAGCGTGGCCAGCGACTCGAAGAGCGCCCCGAGGAAGGTGCCGTCTCGCCGGACGAGACCTGGTCCCTCACCTCGCAGAAGCGCTTGCGCGTCGACACCGACGAGCCTCGCCGCGAGAGCGGGATCCGCGAGCTGGTGCTTCGGCGCGGACGTGAGACGCCGGAGGTGGTTGGCGCTGCCCGTCCAGGCGGGTACGGGCTCGAGGATCCAGATGCGTTCGAGGGCGTCGCGGTACGGGATCGTGGTCGACTTGGCAGGCTTCGTGTCCTCGCCACTGGTGGCGGCGTCGCGGATCTTGTCGTAGGACGTGGTGGTCGAGGTGGCAGCAGCGTACGCCCGGACCCACCGCTGGAGAGTCGCGGGGTTGCGAACCTCGACGCCGAGCTCGGGCAGGTCGGTATCGACCATCCGCTCGAGGTAGCCGTCGATGGCGGCGCGCTGAGCCCTTCCGCTCGAATGCCGCATGCCGGGGAACCCGCCGGCCAGTATCTCGGTCGCGTAGTCCTCCGCGGTCACAGCAGTGGTCCCAGCAAGAGGATCCTTGTTGCCTGTGAGCAGCGCGGCGAGCGACACGGTGGGTGTCTCGACACCGCGCTCGACCAGCGTGAGGGGCCTCATGCGGAGGGGAACGATGCGCCCGGCGCCGGAGTGCGTGGGCTTCCCGGTGGGAGTCGCAGACCCAGTCAGCATGAAGCGCCCAGGGCTGTTGTCATCGTCCACGGCCCGGCGGACGACATCCCAGGACGGCGGATAGCGCTGCCATTCGTCGATCACGATCGGTGCGACACCGGTCGTGAGCCTGGAGGGCTGGGCCAGGACGACCTCGTAGGTGGCGGGATCGTCGAGCTTGATCAGCGTCCCTCCTCTGCGTACGGCCGTGGACGTCTTGCCGACGCCCTTCGGACCTTCGAGCGAGACGGCCGACAAGCTGCCGAGGAGCTCATCGAGCTCCGCATCGACCATCCGGTGGTTGTAGGCGCTGGCGGGAACGACATCGCTCATGAAGGTACGCTACCGTTTGCCGGGTCGCTACGCTACCGTCTGCCGAGTCTCTACGCTACCGCCCCGACGGCCAGCACCAGCATCTCATCCCTCCCCAGTGGCCGCCCGGCCATCGCGACTGACACCACTCGGCGCGCCGGGCCGTCACGAGCCGGGGGAGCCGGCCTCTGTCGGGTCGAACCACTGCAGGCCTTGGAAGCGGGCGAAGCCGCGATCACGGGTGGCGACTCGTGCGCCGTGCACCAGAGCAACGGCTGCGATCTGCCCGTCGGGTACGAGGTTGCCTCGGAGCTGCCGGTCGGAAGCGGCGAGGAGGCCGAGGCGCGACCAGCTGGCGTCGCTGGCCTCCAGGGCCCGCGCCACCGGGGCCCGCCGGAGCGCATCCACGAAGGCGAGAGCATCGACGGTCGGCGACGGGAGGGCGAAGATCCGCGGGTGGGTGACGATGCGGACGAAGCCCACGAGCGCCGCCTCCAAGAGGCCGAGGTCTTCCTCGCCGTTCACGACGTCGGTCAGCCAGCTGGCGCAGCCGTCGTGCTCCGGGGCCTCGACGCGGTAGGCGTGCACCAGCACGTTGACGTCGGGGAGGATCATCAGGCCTCGTTCGAGTCGAGGATCTCCCACACCGCGTCGCGGTCGTCGAGATCCACGAGCGGGCGCGCTGTGGGATCGCCGAAGGACGGCAGCGTCACCGTTTCGCTGGGTCGACTCGGCTGGTCGAGCACCCGCCGAAGCCCCTCCTCCACCAGGCTCGTGAAGGTGCGCCCGTCTTCACGCGCCCGGCGCTTCGCCGCCTCCGCCAAACCGTCGTGCAGATTGATGGTAGTCCGCATGCATATCAGCATACCGCCCGCTGCCGCGTCCCCCGCGAACAGCGGCCGCGCGAGGTCAGACGGGCTCGGTCATTACAGCGGGCGTCTAAGA
>DATCYI010000424.1:0-10883 GCA_036570385.1 Acidimicrobiales bacterium
CCCTGCGATCTGCGACTTCAGCACTACGCCGGGTCGGCGGGGCGCGCCGGTAGCCTGCGGCCATGGACAAGCCCGCCCCCGATCCCGCCAAGCTGCTCGAGGACTGGATGGAGTGGGAGAAGGGCGAGACGCCCCCCGGCAAGGTCATCAGCAACCTGAAGACCCACGGCCTCCGCGACCTGCTGGAGACGCTCTCGGCTGCTGCGCAGAGCGCCGATGCCTCTGCCTGACGAGGTGTTCGACGACCCGCCCGAGGAGGCGGTCGCCGACCCGATCGACGGCGTCGACCCACCGCTGCTGTCAGCTCGTGAGGCGGCCCGTCAGGGCTTGCCGGGCTGGCCCGGACCGGGCGCGGACTTCCCGCCTCCACCGATCCCGGTGCCGGCAGGGCGTGGCGGCGAGCAGATCATCCCGCGTCCTCTCACCGCGGTGGCCGGCCGCCCCGCCCCTTGGGCCGAGCTGCCGGCTGACCGCCGTCGGCTGTCCCTCGACGCTGTGCGTCGCACCTTCGAGGTGGCCGGGCCCGCCGAGGCGTCGGAGCGCGAGCTGCTGCCGGTGATCGATCGCGCGTCGGCGGTGCTCGCACCTCTCTACGAGGTCGACGGAGAGCTGCACGTCATCCTGACCCGCCGCACGTGGAACCTCAGCTCGCACCAGGGCGAGGTGAGCTTCCCGGGCGGGCGCCACGACGACACCGACCCCGACCTCTGGTACACGGCGCTGCGCGAGGCCCGCGAGGAGATCGCACTCGACACCTCCGACGTGCGGTGCATCGGCGAGCTCGACCACCTGGCCACGGTCACCAGCCGCTCGTTCATCGTCCCCTACATCGGCGCTCTGAGCGGCGGGTTGCCCGCTACCGAGGCGAACCCCGGCGAGGTCTCGAAGGTCCTGCACGTGCCCGTCGCCGAGCTGCTCGATCCCGCCATCTATCGCGAGGAGCGCTGGACGTTCCCCGGCGGATGGGATCGGCCGATCTTCTTCTTCGAGCTGGTCGGCGACACCGTGTGGGGCGCCACCGGCGCCATGCTCCGCCAGCTGCTGGGCCTCGTGACCGGAACCGTCGGCCGCGGCCAGCTCGAGCACGCCTGAGGACCCGAGCGAAGGCGCTAGCGCTGGTGAGCCAGCGCGGCGACCGCGTCGGCCTGCTCGTCCTTCGACATCGTGGTGACCTCGACGACGAGGTCGGCGATGGGCAGGACGAGGGGCTCTCGCACGGCGAGCTGCTGCTCGAAGAGCTCGCGCGGGTCGCCCTCGTCGAGCAGCGGACGGTGGTCCTTCTGCACGGCCCGCTCGGCCAGGTAGCTCGCGGGCGCCTTCAGCCACACCACCAGGTGGTGGGCGAGGGCCTCGCGCACGGCATCCACCTCGATCGTCGAAGCGGCTGGCCCGATCACGGCAGGGGTCGTGGACGCGAGCGCGTCGAGGGCGATCTGCGCCTCCATGTCGTGCAGCGCATCGATGCCCTCGGAGTCCGCCACCTCGGCCGCCGTCATCCCGCCCGTGCGCTCGTCGAGGACCACGTCGCCGTCGATCAGCTCCCGATCGAGGCGCTTGGCGACCCGGCGTCCCACAGAGGACTTGCCTGCTCCCATCAGGCCGAGCAGCACGATGTGGCGATCGGTAGGCATGGCCCCACGCTACGAGTCAGGAGCGAGCACGGGCGGCGCTCGGGCAGGATGGCGTCGTGCCCACCTCTTCCAGCTTCTCGAACCGCGTCACCGACCTCCTAGGCGTCGACATCCCGATCGTCCAGGCTCCGATGGGCTGGATCGCCCGTTCGCAGCTGGCCAGCGCGGTGTCGAACGCCGGGGCCATGGGGATCATCGAGACGTCGTCGGGCGAGCTCGACGTGATCCGTGACGAGATCCGCAAGATGCGCGACCTCACCGACAAGCCCTTCGGCGTGAACATCGCTCAGGCGTTCGTGCGCGACCCGTCCATCGCGGACTTCGTGGTGGAGCAGGGCGTGAAGTTCGTGACCACCTCGGCCGGCAGCCCGACCAAGTACACGGCGCCGCTCAAGGCAGCAGGGCTCACCGTCTTCCACGTCGTGCCCAACCTCACCGGAGCGCTGAAGGCGGTGGATGCCGGCGTCGACGGACTCCTCGTCGAGGGTGGCGAGGGCGGCGGGTTCAAGAGCCCCCGGCCGGTGTCGACGATGGTGCTGCTGCCGCTCGTGGTGTCGAAGGTCGACGTGCCGGTGATCGCCGCAGGCGGCTTCGTCGACGGGCCCACCATGGCCGCCGCTCTGGCCCTCGGCGCCGAAGGCGTGCAGCTGGGCACCCGGATGGTGTCGGCCGCGGAGTCGCCGGTGCACGACAACTGGAAGCAGGCCGTGATCGACGCCACCGAGACCGACACGGTCTTCCTCAACTCGCACACGTCGCCCGCGCTGCGAGCGCTGCGCACCGAGACGACCAACGCCCTCGAGTTCGACACCGAGACCAACGCCATGGGCCTCATGGCCGGCGCGATGGACCTCTACTTCGGCGGCGACATGAACGCGGCGATCGCGCTCTCGGGCCAGGTGGCCGGCCGGATCGACGAGGTGCGTCCGGTGGCCGAGATCATCGAGGAGTGCGCATCCGGCTGCCTCCAGGTCCTGGCCGACCTGGCCAAGCGCTACGCCTCGATCTGACGCATCGCCCCGCGTTCGGGCGTCAGCCAGCGGGCTCGGCGTCGAGGAGCTTGACGAGCGTCTTCGGTGCGACCAGCGAGGTCGTCAGCGCGCTCTGCCGCTACCAGTAGTTGGGGGCTTCCTTGGTGATCGTGATGTCGTGGGGGTGGCTCTCTCGCAGGCCGGCGCCGGTGATGCGGACGAAGCGGCCCCGCTCCTTCAGCTCGGCCACCGTGCCGGTGCCGCAGTACCCCATGGCCTGACGGAGACCGCCGACGAGCTGGTAGAGCACGTTGCCGAGCGGGCCCTTGTAGGCGACGCGACCCTCGATCCCTTCGGGCACGAGCTTGTCGGTGTCGACGACGTCGCCCTGGAAGTACCGATCCTTGGAGAACGAGCGGGCCTTCATGGCGCCCATCGATCCCATTCCGCGGTACTCCTTGAAGCGCTCTCCTTGGTGGAGCACGACCTCGCCCGGAGACTCGTCGACGCCCGCGAGCAGCGAGCCCAACATCACCACATCCGCTCCGGCGGCGAGCGCCTTGGGGATGTCACCTGAGAGCTGGATGCCTCCGTCGGCGATCAGCGTGATCCCGTGCCGCTTCGCGGCCACCGCGCAGTCGTAGATCGCGGTGAGTTGCGGAACCCCAACCCCAGCGACCACCCGGGTGGTGCAGATCGATCCAGGGCCTACACCTACCTTCACGCCGTCGGCGCCGGCGGCGGCCATGGCGTCGACCGCTTCGGCGGTGACGATGTTGCCGCCGATGACCTCGATGTCGAGGCTGCCCTTGATCGTCTTCACGACGTCGAGCACGCCCTGGGAGTGGCCGTGGGAGGTGTCGACGACTAGGACGTCGGCGCCGGCAGCGGTGAGCGCCTCAGCGCGCTCCACGGCGTCGGGGCCGACCCCGACAGCAGCGCCGACCCGCAGGCGACCCTTCTCGTCCTGCGTGGCGTGCGGGTACTCGGTCTGCTTCTTGATGTCCTTGACGGTGATCAGGCCGCGCAGCATGCCTGCAGCGTCGACGATCGGAAGCTTCTCGATGCGGTGCTGCCAGAGGATGTCCTTGGCCTGCTCGAGCGTGGTGCCGACCGTGGCGGTGACCAGCGGCGCGGCCTTCATCACGTTGGCGATCGGCTGGTCGTGGTCGTCGACGAAGCGCAGGTCGCGGTTGGTGAGGATGCCGACGAGGAGGCCGTCGCCGTCGGTGATCGGGATGCCGGAGATCTTGTAGCGAGCCATCAGGTCGAGCGCCGCTCGCACCGGGACGTCGGGGGGCAGCGTGACCGGATCGGTGATCATCCCGCTCTGGCTGCGCTTCACGCGGTCGACCTCGGCGACCTGCTCCTCCACCGACAGGTTGCGGTGGATGATCCCCATGCCGCCCTGGCGGGCCATGGCGATGGCGAGCCGGCCCTCGGTGACGGTGTCCATCGCCGCGCTGACGATCGGGATGTTGAGCGCGATCCGCGGCGTGATCTGCGCCGCGGTGCTGACCTCGTGCGGGAGGACGTTCGACTCGGCGGGGAGGAGCAGGACGTCGTCGAAGGTGAGCCCTTCCTTGGCGAACTTCGGCGGGAAGCCGGCGCCGTCGGGGGCGTCACCACTCGCCGCGCCGCCGTCGTGATCACCAACGAAGGGGCTGGGAGGGTTCGCCATGGAGGGAGTCTAGTAGGGCGTCCAAGGATCGCCCCAGGACCGGCGGGGTCGTAGGGTCGCCGCCGATGGGCCAGGACCGCAGCCACCACTGGACGCCTGACGAGTTCCGTGCTCACGGCCACGAGGTCGTGGAGTGGGTGGCCCGCTACATGGAAGAGGTCGAGGAGCTGCCGGTCCAGACCTCTGTCGCGCCGGGCTGGGTCCGCGAACAGCTTCCGCCTTCGCCGCCCGTTGCCGCTGAGGGCTTCGCTGACGTGCTCGCCGACCTCGACCGCGTCGTCGTCCCGGCGCTCACCCACTGGCAGCACCCGGGCTGGTTCGCCTACTTCCCGACGGGCGCGTCGGGCCCGTCGATCCTGGCCGACCTGGTGTCGTCGGGCCTCGGCGTGCAGGGGATGCTCTGGTCGACCTCGCCCGCGGTGACCGAGCTCGAGACCCACGTCCTCGACTGGATGGCCGAGCTGTTCGGCTTGCCCGAGCGCTTCCGCTCGCGGGGCGACGGAGGCGGTGTGATCGAGGAGTCGGCGTCCGGCGCCACCCTCTGCGCTCTGCTCGCGGCACGCTGGCGGGCGGCCGGCGACGGTCCCTTCGACCGCCTGCGGGCCTACACGTCGAGCCAGGCCCACAGCTCGATCGAGAAGGCCGTGCGCATCGCCGGGCTGCGGCCCGACCAGCTCCGCGTCATCGACGTCGACGCCGCCGACGACCACGCCGTCCGACCCGACAGGCTGGCTGCCGCCACGGCGCAGGACCGGGCGGCGGGTCTCGTGCCGTTCTTCGTCGTGGCCAACCTCGGCACGACGTCGTCCACGGCGCTCGACCCCGTCGGCGCCATGTCAGAGGTGGCCCGGGCCGAGGGAGCGTGGCTGCACGTGGACGCGGCCCACGCAGGCTCGGCGCTCGTCTGCCCTGAGCTCCGCTGGATCTCAGAGGGGATCGAGGGCGCCGACAGCGTCTGCGTCAACCCCCACAAGTGGCTGCTGACCAACTTCGACTGCGACTGCTTCTGGGTGGCCGATCGCAGTGCGCTGATCGGCGCGCTCAGCGTGCTGCCCGAGTACCTGCGGAACGCGGCCAGCGAGTCGGGCGCGGTCATCGACTACCGCGACTGGCAGCTCCCGCTGGGCCGCCGCTTCCGCGCCCTGAAGCTCTGGTTCGTGGTCCGCAGCTACGGGGCCGAGGGACTGCGTCGCGTCGTGCGAGACCACATCGAGCTGACGCAGACGTTCGCCGAGCGGGTCGCGGCCCACCCACTGCTCAAGGTGGTGGCACCCCACCCGCTGAACCTCGTGTGCTTCCGCCACGTCGGTGGCGACGAGCCCACCGAGGCGCTGCTCGCAGCGCTGAACGGCACGGGCCGGGTGTTCCTCACCCACACCCGCCTCGACGGTCGCTTCGTGATCCGCGTGGCCATCGGCGCCCAGGCGACAGAGGCTCGCCACGTCGATGGGCTGTGGGAGCTCATCGAGCAGCACGCCCAGTAGGGGGCGCGCGTGGACCCAGGCGGACGGGGGTCGTATCGTCCGGGCATGGCGGGCGCGGATCTCGACCCCGATCGCTTCACCGTGCAGCGCTACCCGGGGCGCGGGTTCGACCAGGCCTACGTGCGCGAGGGCGTCGGTGGGGTCCCGCTGCTGTGCGTGCACGGCTGGCCCGAGACCAAGCGGATCTGGTGGCGGACCATCGAGCCGCTTGCGGCGGCCGGCTTCGAGGTGATCGTCCCGGACCTGCGCGGCTTCGGCGACAGCGCCCTGCCGCCCGACGGCTTCGGCGACGTGCCCTCCCACAGCCGCGACCTGCACGCGCTGGTCACCGACGGGCTGGGGCACGAGCGAGTGGTCCTCTGCGGTGGCGACCTGGGCGGGCCTGTCATCCAGGACATGGCCCTGCGCTACCCGGCGCTGGTGGAGCGGATGGTGCTCTTCAACTCTCCGCTGCCGTACGACCGGGAGCGGATGGCCGGGATGGACAGCAGGCCGCCGCGTGAGGCCGCCGACTACTTCGTGCGCCAGGGCACGGATCCCGACGGTCTGATGGACGACCTGGCCACGCCGGCGCAGCGTCGTCGCTACATCGCGACCTTCTACACCTCGCGGTTCTGGGCCCACCCCGGCGCCTTCATGGGCGACGCTCCCGCGCCCGCCAGCCCCTTCGGCGGCACCGATGCCGTCGACTTCCACACCGAGCCCTTCGCCGACGCAGCCAAGCTGCGTGCCTCGTTCGAGGCCTACGCCAGCGCGCTGAACCCGGCCCGACGCAGCGAGCCGGCGTTCCTCACCCGCAACGAGGCCGTGCGCGCCCTGCTGCTGTTCGGCCCGTCCGACCACGTGATCTACCCGGCGTTCGACGAGATGGCGGCGGTGGTCTTCCCTGATCACGACGGACCGCACCGCCTTGCTGACTGCGGTCACTTCGTGCCGTGGGAGCGAGCGGAGGAGCTGGTGTCCCACGTGCGCCGGTTCTGCGCCGATCTGCTGGCGTAGTACCTAGAGCGAGGACGCTCAGACGGCGCGCAGGTCGGGTCCGCCGTCAGCGGAGAGGAGCGCCGATTGCGCTCGCGCCACGGCGGCCATCGTCCCGAGGGGGTCGACGAGCGTCCACACCCCCGTGAGCTGACCGGGCAGCGATGTGGTGGCCTCGGCCTTGGCGAGGCGGCCCCACACCCCGTTGGCCGCGATGTCGTTGCCGCCCCGGAGGACGGCGACGTACCCGTCGATGTCAGGCAGCTCGTGCACCACGTCCTGCACCCGCACGACCGAGCAGAGCAGCTCACCGACTCCGGCAGCCGCGGCTGTGCCGAGGGGGGTGGGGCGTCCGAGGTCGGTGACGAGGGACACCACCAGCACCGTGTCGCCCAGCTGCGTGTGCTCGGCGGTGGTGAGCAGATCGTCGAACCGGGCGATGCCTCCGGGGGAGCGCCAGAGGTCCGGTGGCGGGGAGGTCTGGGTGGTCGCCTGCCGCCTCTCGTTGGCGGCCTGGCTGGCCGCCTCCTCCAGGGTGGTGGACACCTTGGCCAGCACCTCGCCGAGCACGTCGAGGTCGGGCTTCGAGACGACCTCGTCGGCGCCGAGGTGGCGGATCGCGTCGGCGTCGTAGGTGTAGGCGCTGAACACGATGATCGTGGGCGGGCGGGCTTCGGCTCGCAGGGACCGCAGGGCGCTCTCACCCGAGCCGTCCATCAGCGAGAGGTCGAGGACGATGACGTCGACGTCGAACCTGCGCACGAGCTCGACGGCGTCGCCGCCGCGGTTCGTCTCGGCTACGACCTGGAGGCCGGCCTCCTCGCACAGCGTCGAGATGGCGGCACGCAGGGCCCCGTCGTCGTCGCAGACCACCGCCGTCGCCACCGTTGCCACCTCCTCGCGCCGGGTCCTCACCCGCCCCGTCGACGTTCAGGCTACGTGCAGGCGGCTGTCCCAGCGTGCCAAGGGTGCTCGGGGGCGCACGCTACGATGGCGCCTTCCTCATTCCGGGATGGAAGGGTCTGCCGCATGGCTGACGTGGAGATCGGCATCGGCAAGTCAGGGCGGAGCGCTTACGGCTTCGACGACATCGCGATCGTGCCCAGCCGCCGAACCCGCGATCCCGAGGAGGTCGACGTCTCGTGGGAGATCGACGCCTTCCGCTTCGAGCTCCCGATCGTCGCATCGCCCTCGGACAGCGTGGTGTCTCCCGACACCGCCATCGAGCTCGCTCGCCTGGGCGGTCTCGGGGTCCTGCACCTCGAGGGCCTCTGGACCCGCTACGCCGACCCGGTGCCGGTGCTCGAGGAGATCGCCGCCCTGCCCGGCGACAAGGCCACCGGCCGCATGCAGGAGATCTACGCCGCGCCGGTCCAGCCCGACCTCGCGAGCCAGCGCATCTCGGAGCTCAAGGCTGCCGGGATCACCGTCGCCGTGGCCTGCACGCCGCAGCACACGCTCTCGCTGGCGCCGACGGTGCTCGCCGCCGAGCCCGACCTGCTCGTGATCCAGGGCACGGTCGTGTCGGCCGAGCACGTGGCCCGCGGCAAGGAGCCCCTGAACCTCAAGGACTTCATCCGGCACTACGAGATCCCGGTGCTGGTCGGTGGCTGCACCTCGTACCAGGCCGCGCTGCACCTCATGCGCACCGGCGCCGCGGGCATCCTCGTGGGGGCCGGCTCGGGCGCGGCGGGCACCACGCGCGACGTGCTCGGCGTCGGGATCCCGATGGCGACCGCCATCGCCGACGCCCGCTCGGCTCGGATGAGGCACCTCGACGAGACTGGCGTCTACGTGCACGTGATCGCCGACGGCGGCATGTCCACCGGCGGCGACATCGCCAAGGCCGTCGTGTGCGGCGCCGATGCCGTCATGATCGGCACGCCGCTGGCGTCGGCCGCCGAGGCCCCCGGCCGGGGCTGCCACTGGGGGGCCACCGCGGTGCACACCACTCTCCCTCGCAGCAACCGCGTGGCGGTCCCGCAGATCGGCACGCTCGAGGAGATCCTGCTCGGTCCGGCCCACGAGGCCGACGGCCAGCGCAACCTGCTGGGCGCCCTGCGGCGCTCGATGGCGATGTGCGGCTACGAGTCGCTCAAGGACTTCCAGAAGGCAGAGGTAGTGGCGCTGCGATGAGCCAGGACGCACCGGTCCTCGTAGTCGACTTCGGTGCGCAGTACGCGCAGCTGATCGCCCGCCGAGTGCGGGAGGCGCGCGTCTACAGCGAGATCGTCCCTCACACGATGCCGGTAGAGGAGATGCTGGCCCGCCGGCCGCAGGCGATCATCCTCTCCGGCGGTCCGTCGTCCGTCTACGCCGAGGGAGCGCCGTCGGTCGACCCTGCTCTGTTCGAGGGCGGGGTGCCCACGTTCGGCATCTGCTACGGGTTCCAGGCCCAGGCCCTCGCGCTCGGCGGCACCGTCGAGCAGACCGGTCTCGCCGAGTTCGGCCGCACCGCGCTGTCGATCACGGCGCCCGACTCCACGCTGTTCCACGGGCTCCCGGCGCAGCAGTCGGTGTGGATGAGCCACGGCGACTCGGTCTCGGCTGCGCCCGAGGGCTTCCTGGTCACCGCCCGCACCGGTGGCGCGGCTGTTGCTGCGTTCGAGCACCCCGGTCGACGTCACGCCGGGGTGCAGTTCCACCCCGAGGTCCTGCACACCGAGCACGGCCAGGCGGTGCTCGAGCACTTCCTCTACGAGATCGCCGGCATCGCCCCCACCTGGACGATGGCCAACGTCATCGACGAGCAGATCGCGTCGATAGCGGCCACGGTCGGAGACAAGCGGGTCATCTGCGGTCTCTCCGGCGGGGTCGACTCCGCCGTCGCCGCGGCGCTCGTGCAGCGGGCGGTGGGCGACCGCCTGACGTGCGTGTTCGTCGACCACGGGCTCCTCCGGGAGGGCGAGGCCCTGCAGGTCGAGCGCGACTTCGTCAAGGCCACCGGCGTGCAGCTCGAGGTGGTGGAGGCGAAGCCCCAGTTCCTCGGCGCTCTCGCTGGCGTCACCGACCCGGAGCAGAAGCGCAAGATCATCGGCCGCGAGTTCATCCGCTCGTTCGAGGCGGCTGCACGCCGCGTCGTCGATGCCGCCGGAGCCTCGGGCGAGCAGGTCGAGTTCCTCGTCCAGGGCACGCTCTACCCTGACGTCGTCGAGTCGGGTGGCGGCACCGGCACGGCCAACATCAAGAGCCACCACAACGTCGGTGGGCTGCCCGACGACCTGCAGTTCCAGCTGATCGAGCCCCTGCGCACCCTGTTCAAGGACGAGGTCCGCAAGGTCGGCCTCGAGCTCGGGCTGCCCGAGGCGATCGTGTGGCGGCAGCCGTTCCCCGGCCCTGGCCTCGGCATCCGGATCATTGGCGAGGTCACCGACGAGCGCCTGGAGATCCTCCGCGCCGCCGATGCCATCGCCCGCGAGGAGCTGTCAGCCGCCGGGCTCGACCGCGACATCTGGCAGTGCCCGGTCGTGCTCCTCGCCGACGTGCGCTCGGTGGGCGTGCAGGGCGACGGCCGCACCTACGGCCACCCCGTCGTGCTGCGTCCGGTGTCGAGCGAGGACGCCATGACCGCCGACTGGACCCGCGTCCCCTACGACGTCCTGGCCGGCATCTCCACCCGCATCACCAACGAGGTGCGAGAGGTGAACCGGGTGGTGCTCGACGTGACGTCGAAGCCTCCTGGCACCATCGAGTGGGAATGAGCCCCGAGGCCTCTCCCTCGCCCGGCTCCGGCGGCACCGACGAACGTCGCTTCAACGAGAAGCTCGACGACATCCAGGCCGCTCACCCCCTGCCCTACAACCTCGTCGTGGGCCTCATCGTGGGCCTCATCGCACTCGCGTTCGGCTTCCACTGGCTCGTGGTGCCCCTCTACGCCCTCAGCTACGGCCTGGTGCGCGCCTACCTCTGGGGCGACGGACGGATCCTCAGGCGCCAGTACGAGGTTCGCAAGGTCCGCTCCGACGCCGCCCGCGCCGAGCGCCGCCGCCGCACCTGACCACCGTCATGCGCCGACTGCTCCACCACCTCGCTGCCGCGCTCCTCGTCGTCTCCTGCGTCGCGTGCTCGAGCTCGGGAGACGGCGGCACCGGCGACGGCAGCGTCGTCCCCGGAACAGCTCCCGCGGCCGGGCCCCCGG
>DATCYI010000425.1:0-1790 GCA_036570385.1 Acidimicrobiales bacterium
ACGGACCGAGCGGGCGCACGCCCTCGACCGAGATCCGGCCGTGGGTGGGCTTGAGCCCGACGGTGCCGCAGCAGGCGGAGGGCGTGCGGATCGATCCGGCCGTGTCGGTGCCGATTGCGATGTCGGCCTCGCCGGTGGCCACCGCCACGGCGCTGCCGCTCGAGCTGCCGCCGGGGATGCGGCTGGGGTCGAGCGGGTTCTCGGGGGTGCCGTACCAGGGGTTGATGCCGGTGCCCCCGAAGGCGAGCTCGTGCAGGTTGGTCTTGCCGACGATCACCGCTCCGGCCGCTCGAAGCCCGGCCAGGCACGCGGCGTCGACCTCGGCCGGCGCGGCAGCGGCGGCCACCGTGGGGTTGGCGCCCGTGGTCGGGGTGCCGGCCACGTCGATCAGGTCCTTGACGGCCACCCGGGGGCCGGTGGCGCCGGCGGGAGCGTCGAGGCGCAGGATCCACGTGCTCATGCCTCGACCATAGGGACACGACGGGCCGCCGACGCTCGGAGCGGGTACAGCCGCTCTGACCTGGGCTTTCGCGAGGGTCCGCGGGCGCTGTCACACCCCCTGCGCACACTGATCACATGGTCATCGCCGTCATCCTCGCCCTGCTCGGGGCCGCCGCCGTGCTCACCCTCGCCTACTTCATCGGCTCCCGTGCCGCCCAGGCCGGCTCCGCCGCCACCGACGAGCGGCTCGTGGTCGCGCTCGAGCAGCAGGCCGCCCTGCTCCAGCGCCAGGCCGCAGAGCTGGAGGGTCGGCTGGGCATGGAGCGCGAGCACACGGTCACGGCCGCCGCGGCGATGGCGGCGCGCATGGCCGGCGAGAAGCTGGGCGACACGATGTCGAGCGGCGCCCGCCAGCTCGACCTTCGCACCACCGCGTTCGAGAAGCGGGTCGAGGGCCTCACCGGCCAGCTCGAGCGCCTGGGCGACGTCGTCTCGAAGCTCCAGCAGGACACGGCCAACCAGCACGGCCAGCTCATCAACGGGCTCCGCGAGGCCACGTCGTCCACCCGCGTCCTGGCCGAGACCACGGGCCACCTGCGCGAGGCGCTGGCCAGCCCCAAGGCCCGCGGCCAGTGGGGCGAGCGCATGGCCGACGACGTCCTGCGCCTGGCCGGCATGGTCGAGGGCGTCACCTACCGCAAGCAGACGGCGATCACCGGGGGCTCCATCCCCGACGTCACCTTCCTCCTGCCCGGCGGACGGGTGCTGCACATGGATGTGAAGTTCCCGGTCGACAACTACCTCCGCCACCTCGAGGCCACCACCGATGCCGAGCGCGAGCACACGGCCAAGGCCTTCCTGCGCGATGTGAAGAGCCGGGTCAAGGAGCTCTCGGGTCGCGGCTACATCGAGCCCGACGAGACGCTCGACGAGGTGCTCCTGTTCATCCCCAACGAGAGCGTCTGGTCCTTCATCCACGAGCGCGACCCTCAGCTCATCGACCTCGCCCTCGGCCAGAAGGTCGTGCTGTGCTCGCCCGTCAGCCTCTTCGCGGTGCTCGCGGTCATCCGCCAGGCCGTCGAGCAGACCCGCCTGGCCAAGACGTCCGACGAGATCCTCCAGTGCCTCAGCGGCTTCACCCAGCAGTGGACGAAGTACGCCGACGCCGTCGACACGGTCGAGAAGCGCTTCACCTCCGCGCAGCGCAGCCTGGAGGAGCTCACCGGGCCGCGGCGTCGGCAGCTCGAGCGCCAGCTCGACCGCATCGACGACCTGCGCAACCAGCGGGGGCTGCCTGAGGCGCCGGCCGCGCTCGGCGACGGTGAGGGCGAGGTGCTCCGCCGGGCCGC
>DATCYI010000426.1:0-7127 GCA_036570385.1 Acidimicrobiales bacterium
ACGCGTGCCAGCGCGCCGCCGACGAGCTCAGCGCGGCCACGGGCCGCCGGGCGCTCGCCGTCAGCTGCCACGTCGGGCGCTGGGACGACTGCGACGAGCTCGTCCGGGTGGTCTACGAAGAGCTCGGACGCTGCGACGTCCTGGTCAACAACGCAGGCATGTCACCGCTCTACGACGGCCTGCCGTCGGTCACCGAGGAGCTCTACGACAAGGTCCACGCCGTCAACGCCAAGGGACCGTTCCGCCTGGCCGCGCTGTTCGGCAGCCGGATGGCCGAGGCCGACGGCGGGTCGATCATCAACGTCTCGACGGCCGGGTCGCTGCGGCCCGAGGCCACCGATCTGCCCTACGCCATGGCCAAGGCGTCGCTCAACGCGCTGACCCTCGGGCTCGCGGGAGCGTGGGCCCCGAAGGTGCGAGCCAACGTCGTGCTGCCCGGCGCGTTCGACACCGACATCACCCTGGCCTGGGCCGAGGGCCAGAAGGAGCAGGCGGCTGCGGTCAACCCGATGAGGCGCATCGGCCACCCCGACGACATGGCCGGCGTCTGCACGTTCCTGGCCAGCGACGCCGCGTCGTACGTGAACGGCGCCCAGATCCTCGTCGACGGCGGCCTCTTCCGCACCCTCTAGCCGATCGAACCCGAGATCTGTGGGCGCCAGAGCACGAAATGCGTGCCTGTGCGCCCACAGATCTTGTGTAGCTCGGGTCAGCTCTAGCTCTCGCCCATGCCGGCGGCGGGCTCGGGGGCGGCGCCGGCGCGGACGGCGTCGGTGATGCGCTGACCGACGCCGGGATCGATGCTCGTCCAGTAGGCGAGGGCGCGCTCGAGCACCTCGCCGTGGACGCCGCCCAGGAGGCTGCCGCTCACCTGCTCGACGAGGCGGTCGCGCTGCCCGTCGTCCATGACGTCGCGCACGAGCGCGCCCGGCTGGGAGAAGTCATCGTCGTCGGCGTGCAGCTCGTAGGCGCTGCGCACCATCTCTCCGTCCACGGCCCACGACTCCTCGGGCGTCGCCTCGCCGTCAGCCCAGCCCCGCCCCTCCGAGTTGGGCGCGTATACCGGCTGCGCGCCCGAGTGGTCGTAGGCCATCTGCCCGTCGAACATGTAGGTGTTCTGCGTCGCCACCCGCGGGCGGTTCACGGGCAGCTGGTGGAAGTTGGTGCCGATCCGGTTGCGCTGCGCGTCGTTGTAGGCGAACGAGCGGCCGAGCAGCATCTTGTCCGGCGACAGGCCGATCCCGGGCACGGTGTTGCCGGGAGAGAAGGCGGCCTGCTCGATCTGGGCGAAGAAGTTCTCGGGGTTGCGGTTCAGCGTCATCTTGCCGACGTCGATCAGCGGATAGTCGCTGTGCGGCCAGACCTTCGTGAGGTCGAACGGGTTGAAGCGGTAGGTCTTCGCGTCCTCGTAGGGCATGACCTGGACCTTGAGCGTCCAGCTCGGGTGGTCGCCTCCAGCGATGGCCTCGAAGAGGTCGCGCCGGTGGAAGTCGGAGTCGAGGCCGGCCATGTCCTGGGCCTGCTGGTTGTCGAAGAACTCCCAGCCCTGGTCGGTCTTGAAGTGGTACTTCACCCAGAAGCGCTCACCAGCGGCGTTGACCCACATGTAGGTGTGCGAGCCGTAGCCGTTCATGTGGCGCCACGTTCGAGGCAGGCCCCGGTCGCCCATGACGTACGTGACCTGGTGCGCCGACTCAGGGTTGGCGGACCAGAAGTCCCACTGCATGTGGTTGTCTCGCAGACCGGAGTCGGGCAGGCGCTTCTGCGACCGGATGAAGTGCGGGAACTTCATCGGGTCGCGCACGAAGAACACCGGCGTGTTGTTCCCGACGAGGTCGTAGTTGCCCTCGGATGTGTAGAACTTCATCGAGAAGCCACGCACGTCGCGCCAGGTGTCGGGGCTGCCCGCCTCGCCTGCCACCGTCGAGAAGCGGATCAGCATGTCGGTGGAGGCGCCGGGCTGGAACAGGGCGGCCTTGGTGAAGCGCGAAACGTCCTCGGTCGCTTCGAACACACCGAAGGCGCCCGAGCCCTTGGCGTGGGGCTGGCGCTCCGGCACCTTCTCCCGGTTGAAGTGCGCCATCTGCTCGATGAAGTGCACGTCGTGGAGCAGGAGCGGCCCGTTGGGTCCGACCGACAACGAGTTCCGGTCGCTCGGCGCCGGCGCACCGGCTCCTGTCGTGGATCCGGTGTCAGGACGCGGTTCTGAGGTGGCCATGCTCCACCGTGTCCCCGAACCAACCCGAACGCAAGCGCCCACTGGGCCACGCACGCAGATCTGTGGGCGCCAGAGCACGCAATGCGTGCCTGTGCGCCCACAGATCTTGGGAGGTTCGGGTCAGCTGCCGGTGAAGGTGGGGTCGCGGCGCTCGATGTAGGCCTTGATGCCCTCTTGCATGTCGTGGGTCGTGTACACGATGTGCTGGGCGCGGGCCTCGTCCTCCATGGCCTCCTCGAACGTGCGGGTGGCGCTCGAGTCGATCTGGGACTTCATGAGGCTGATCGCGGTGGACGGGCCGGTGGCCAGTCGCATGCCCCACTCGCGGGCCGTGGCCGGCAGCTCCTCGGGGGTGACGACCTCGTTGATGAGCCCCCAGTCGAGCGCGGTGGCGGCGTCGACCGTGTCTCCGAAGAACGCCATCTGCTTGGCCCGGCGCGGACCGACGAGGCGCGGGACCGACCACGACGTGCCGCCGTCGAGCGCCAAGCCCCGCTTGACGAAGACCTCCATGAAGCGGGCGCGGTCGCTGGCGAGCACGAGATCGCAGGCCAGCGCGATGCCGAGGGCGACGCCGACCGCCACCCCGTCCACCGCCGCGACGGTGGGCTTGGGCAGGTGCTGGAGGCGCCCGATGATCCGTCCGACCACCCGCATCTCGTGGAGGATCAGCTGCTGGCCGTGGCCCGTCAGGCCGCCCGATCCCTCACCGGAGAGGTCGGCGCCGGCGGAGAAGTTCCCGTCGGCCCCGGTGAGCACGAGGGCGCGCACCGTGGGGTCGGTCTCGGCGCGGGTCACCACCGCGTCGAGCTCGTTCCACATCGCCGCGTTGATGGCGTTCTTGCGCCTGGGCCGGTTGAGCGTGATGATCACCAGGCCCTCGTCTTGCTCGACGAGGACGGCCGGCGAGTCGTCGGTCGCGGTCATGTTCGAATCTCCTGGATCAGAGGCGCGACCTAGCGGTTGCGCAGGACCTCGCTGTAGGGGAGGTGGCGATCGGGCGCCGGCTCCCGGGGCAACCCGAGGGTGCGCTCCGCGACGATGTTGCGCTGGATCTCGTCGGAGCCGCCGTAGATCGACGAGGCCGCCGAGAACACGAAGGCCTTGGCGTACACGCCGGACTCCACGCCGTCCCCGTCGGCGAGCGTGCCGTCGGCGCCGAGGATCTCGACCCCGAGCCGGGCGGCGCGCTTCACGATGTTGGTCTGCGTGAGCTTGCCGATGCTGGCCACCGCCTGGCCGCCGCCGCGGGCGGCTTCGGCCTTGCCCCGCTGCGCGTTCCACAGGCCGGTGCGGGTGTCGGTGTAGAGCCGGGCCAGCTCCTGGCGCAGCTGCGGGTCGTCGGAGCGGGCCCGGTCCTTGGCCAGCTGGGCGATGTCGTCGTAGCCCATCGTGAGCTTGGCGTTGGAGGGCACGTCCTGGGCGGCATCGCCGGCGCGGCGACCGAGCATCCCGCCCTTGGGGCCAGGCTGGGGGAAGCCGGCGTGCGACCCGCCGGCGCCGATGCCCGTGCGCTCGAAGTGCAGCGTCGTCTGGGTGACCATCCAGCCGTTGCCCTCGCCGCCGATGAGGTCTGCGTCGGCCACGACCGCGTCGTCGAGGAACACCTCGTTGAACACCGCGTCGCCGGTCATCTCCCGCAGGGGACGGATGGTGACGCCGGGCTGGTCGAGCTTGAACGCGAACCACGAGATGCCCTTGTGCTTCGGCACGTCGAAGCTCGTGCGGGCCAGCAGCATGCCGTAGTCGCACTGCATCGCCTCCGACGACCACACCTTCTGCCCGCTGATGATCCAGCGGTCGCCGTCGCGGGTGGCTCGGGTGGTGAGCCCGGCGAGATCGGAGCCCGCACCCGGCTCGCTGAAGAGCTGGCACCAGCCGAGCTGGCCCTCGAGGATCGGCGTGACGTGGCGGGCGATCTGGTCGGGTGTGCCGTGGGTGAGGATCGTCGGGCCGGCCATGAGCAGGCCGAGCCCCCCGGGCGGACGCAGCGCGCCGTGGTCGACGAAGCGCTTGCGGACGAGGGCCTGCGACCGGCGGCTCAGGCCCCGGCCACCCTGCTCGGGCGTGAAGTGGGGTGCCGTCCAACCGGCGGCGGCGACGGTCTTCCACCAGGCCTCCACCGTGAGGTCGGGGTCCCAGTGCTCAGCCAGCCAGGCGTCGACCTCGTCGCGCAGGTCGGAGTCGGGTCGCCCTGCCTCGCTCACCGGGGCGACCCCAGCAGCTCCACGACGTTGTCGTGCATGATGCGCTGGACCGCGGCTTCGTCGAACCCGCCGAGCTCCTTGGCGAAGTCGAGCGGCTGGGCCGTGCCCTCGCCGTGGGGCCAGTCGGACCCGAAGAGGATGCGCTCGGTGCCGATGAGAGCGGCCAGCGCGGTGAGGTCTTCCTCGAGGTAGGGCGTGACCCACACGTGCCGGCGCAGCGTGTCGAGCGGGTCCTCGGCGAACGCCCAAGGCGTCTGGTTGGCCTGCTTGCGAAGGTGCTTGGCCAGCAGGTGCAGCCAGTCGGAGCCGTTCTCGATGCTGGCGATCCGCAGGCTCGGGTGACGCTTGAACACGCCGTGCACGACCAGCGACGCCACCGTGTCGTGGATGGCCCGTCCCTCGGTGAGCACGTGGCCGAGCGGATCGCTCTTGCCGAAGCCGAAGTCGGAGCGGCCACCCCACGCGGAGCCGAAGCGGGCCTCGTAGCCGCTGTCGCCGAGGTGGAAGGCGACGGGCACGTCGCCTTCGGCGATGCGGGCCCAGACCGGGTCGTGCAGCTTGTCGCCGAGCGAGCGGCTCGTGCCGTTCGGACCGGGGACGGGAGCGGGCCGGATGTGGATGATGCGCGCGCCGCGCTCGAGCAGCGAGTCGACCTCGGCGGTGGCTGCCTCGGGGTCGGCCAGCGACAGCATCGGTGCGGCGAGGATCCGACCCTGGTGGTCGAAGCCCCAGTCGTCCTCGAGCCAGCGGTTGAACGCCGACATGCTGGCCATCGTGGCGGGCAGGTCGTCGCGCAGCGCCTCCTCGACGCCGCAGCCGAGCGTCGGGAACAGCAGCGCCGCCCCGAGGCCCTGCTCGTCCATGACGGCGATGCGCTTGTCGCGGTCCTGGTACTCCTCGCGCAGCGGCTCCACCTGCATGAGGGTGCGCGGGTCGACGCCTTCGGGGATCTGACCCCGGAAGAGCGGGTCGAGGCAGCCCGGGACGATGATCGGGTTGAAGGTCGGGTTCGGGATGAAGCCGTTGACCTTGCCGCCGATGAGCAGCTTCACCCGCTTGCCGTCCTGCACCGGCTTGACGCCGCGGTCGGCCATCTTCGGGTCGAGGTGCCGGGTGAAGGCGTCCAACGTCTCGTAGTAGTGGTTGTCGGCGTCGATCGGCCTCGCGTCCATCGCGTTCCCCTCTCAGATGCGGCGTCCGCTCCTGGTGGTAGCGGCGCTTTCCTCAATCGTACAGTGATGTTCTCCGACGACCGCTAGTCGCGGGCGCCGAAGAAGAACTCATCGGCGTTGCCGAACAGCCACGCGTCCCGCACGTCGTCGGGCAGGTCGAGGGCGGCGGCTTCGCCCAGGCAGCGCTCCATGGAGAGCACCGGGTAGTCGGAGGCGAACATCACCCGGCCCTTGCCACGGGTGCGCATGTAGTGCAGCAGCTGCTCGGGCAGGTACTTCGGCGACCAGGCCGACGTCATCATCCGCAGGTTCTTGTACTTGATCATCAGGCGGATGGCGGTGTCCCACCACGGGTCGGCGCCGTGGATCATGCAGAGCCGCAGCTCGGGGAAGCGGATGCACACCTGGTCGAGGTGGATCGGGTTCTGCGCCTCCGCAGGGATCGGCGGGCCGGGGATCCCGGTGTTGAGGCACAGCGGCAGGTCGAGCTCGCAGCACTTCGTGTAGAGCGGGTAGTAGACGGCGTCGCTGGCCGGGTACATGCCGTCGCCCCAGAAGCTCGGGCCGACCGCGGCGTAGGCCACCGGGTGGTCCTTCACGAACGACTCGAGTGACCGCACCGTCTTCATCGGCCGCAGCAGGTTGAAGCCGCCGACCGCGAGGGCGAATCGGTCGGGCGCGGCTTCGGCGAAGCGCACGGCGCGGTCCTCGCTCGTGGCGCTGGCCTTCGTCATCAAGATGGCCTTCTCGACGCCGTTGGCGTCCATGTCCTCGAGCAGCTCGTTCAGCTCGGGGCTCTTGAAGAAGGACTCGCCGCCCTTGAAGTAGTCCTCCTTGACGCGGACCATCCAGTCGGGCTGCTTCTGGTCGCCGAAGGCGACGTTCACGAGGCCGTCGATGGCTCTGGTCACGGGCTCCTCCTGGGAAGTGGCGGGCACCGACGCACCGTCGGCCCGCAGAAACCTCTAGATGTTAGCGCCCGTCTCCAGACGGCCGCTGCTCCAAGAGGATCGACTGGCTGGCCTGGCCCAGCGGCCCGTCGGCGTCGTGGATCAGCGACACCGACTGTCCGGTGCCGGTCGGGCCGAGCAGCCCGTCGCACTCGAGGCCGACCCAGTCGCTGGCCGGTGGCCGGCTCAGCGCGACCACGAGGTCGGCGTTCATGAAGGTCCAGGACCGCAGGCCGAGGCGGGCGTAGGTGCCCCCGGCGCCGCAGTCCGCTGCCGCGAGGACGTTCTCGATCCGCGACAGCGGCCGGTCGGGCACCACGGGGAGCAGCAGCCGCTGCCAGTAGCGCCGGCGGTGCGGTGCCTCCGGTCGCGGGTCCTCCCACCGCGTCGCCATGGCCAGGCTGTCGAAGCTCTCGCGGCCCACGCCCTTCACCGCCTCGCGGTTGGGCTCGGTCAGGTCGGGACGGGCGTCGGGGTCGAACGCCACCCGGTGCTCGGTGGCCCTGGCCGGGAGCTCGAGGTCGTCGCGGCGCATCCGCAGGCCGTGGGCGCGAGCGACCGGTCGATCGCCGGCGCGCAG
>DATCYI010000427.1:0-10751 GCA_036570385.1 Acidimicrobiales bacterium
GGCGGTCGCCAGCGATCGCCCAGGGTTGCGGAGCTGGTGTGCCGCCAACCGCGCCGCTGCGGCAGCTGCAGCGATCAGCACCAGCGCCAAGACCGGTGCGGCGAGCGCGGGCGTGCGAGCACCACCTGGCGGCCACTCATCGGATTGCGACACCAGGTAGATCGACGCGAAGGCCAGTGACGCGACCGCAGCGCCTATCGCGAGCAGCCCCAGCCTCACGCCCCACTGGCCTGCCACCGTGGTGCCCGGACGGCGGGCTGGCGCGTCGGGAGCCAGAGGTCGCTCGTGCTCGATCGGTTCGGTGTGGGCCTCGTCGGGCGACGGCCACAGCCAGGCCACCAGGACGACGGACCCGGCGACCAGGCCTGTCGCCTGAAGCCAAGCGAGGTCGATGAGCACACCGACGAGCCCGGTGACGATCGCCAGCGCGAGGAGCAGCGGAGCGATGGAGGGCTGCGCGATCAGTACCACCTCCTCGACCTCGCCATCGAGGGGGCTGGTCGACCACGTCTCCCGCTGGGAGCCGGTGGGCGTCAGCAGACCTTCTTGGAGCACAGCCGTGGTGGAGCCTGGTGCCGGATCGGCTGGATGCCAGCGCGGGTCGAGGTCGTCGACGACCGGTGGGCGCCGGAAGTTGTAGGGCGGCGGGGGCGTGGCGTCAGCGGCCCATTCGAGCGTTCCGGCGTCCCAAGGATCGAGCGTCGTGCCTGCGGCGGCGCGGGGGCGGCGCTGCGTGCGCACGACGTTGGCGACGAACAGGAGCACTCCCGCGGCGAGGACGAACCCGCCGATCGACGACAGCAGGTTGAGCCCGGCCCAGCCGTCGTCGGACTGGTACGTGTACACGCGCCGTGGCATCCCGAGGAACCCGAGGATGTGCTGGGGCATGAACCCGACGTTGAACCCGACGAACATCGCCCAGAACGTCCACCGGCCGAGCGTCTGATCGAGCACGCGACCCGCGAAGAGGGGCCACCAGTGGTGCAGCGCGGCGAAGATCGGGAACACGACGCCGCCTACGAGCACGTAGTGGAAGTGGGCGACCACGAAGTAGGAGTCGTGCACCTGCCAGTCGAACGGCACGACCGCCACCATCACCCCGGTGATGCCGCCGAGCACGAAGATCACCACGAACCCCATCACGAAGAGGAGCGGGGTCGACCACCGGATCCGCCCCATCCAGAGCGTGGAGATCCAGGCGAAGATCTGGATGCCGCTAGGGATGGCGATGAACAGGCTGGCCACGGTGAAGAAGGCCGACGCGAGCAGAGGGATGCCGGTCGCGAACATGTGGTGCACCCACAGCCCGAAGCTCACGAAGCCGGTCGCGGCGAGCGATGCCACCACCCACGGGTATCCGAAGATGGGCCGCCTGGCGGCGGTGGCGACCACTGTCGACACGATGCCGAGCGCCGGCAACAGCATTATGTAGACCTCCGGGTGCCCGAAGATCCAGAACAGGTGCTGCCAGAGGATGGGGTCGCCGCCCCGCCCCGGGTCGAAGAACGGGAGGTCGAACGAACGCTCGAGCTCCAGCAGCGTGCTCCCGGCGACGAGCGGCGGGAACGCCAGCAGCATGGCGACGGCCATGACCAGCGCCGACCAGATGAACAGCGGCATCCGCCCGAGGGTCATGCCCGGCGCGCGGTGCTTCACGACCAACGTGACGATCTCTATGGCGCCGACGATGCCGGAGATCTCCACGAAGGTGACGCCGAGGAGCCAGAAGTCCATGTTGAGGCCTGGCGAGTAGTCGGAGAGGGTCAGCGGCACGTAGGCGAACCACCCGCCGTTCGGCACCTCGCCGGTGGCGAGGCTGACGTAGGTGAGGATGCCGCCGAAAAGGTAGGCCCAGTAGCCGAACGCGTTCAGGCGCGGGAAGGGCATGTCGCGGGTGCCGAGCATCAGCGGCGCGACGTACATGACGATGCCCTCGAGCATCGGCACGGCGAAGAAGAACAGCATCGTGGTGCCGTGCATCGTGAAGGCCTGGTTGTAGGCCTCCGGCGACAGCACCGTGCCGTCGGGTTGGAGGAGCTGGGTGCGGATCATCATCGCTTCCAGGCCACCGATGAGCAGGAAGGCAAAGGCGGTCACCATGAACCGCACCGCGATGGTCTTGTGGTTGACAGCCCTCAGCCACCCGAGGGCGCCGGGCGGCCGGCACCACGCCGAGTGCAGAGCCTCATCGAGCGGTTCGGGCGCGGTGGCGGGCGCATCGAGCGTCGTCATCGCTACTCCAGCGTCTCGAGGTAGGTGAGCAGGTCCTGCAGCGCGTCGGGTTCGAGCTGCATCGCCGGCATCGCGTTGCCGGGCTTGTGCCGCTGCGGGTCGAGGATCCAGCCGGCGAGGTCGCCGACCGTGTTGGGCAGGAGACCTGCGGCGATCGTGCGGCGGCTGGCCAGGTGGGTGAGGTCGGGTCCGAAGTCGCTGGTCGCGTTGGTGCCTCGAACCGTGTGGCAGTAGGAGCAGGACCCTAGGAACACCTCCCGGCCCGCCAGCTCCCCATCCGAGGTCGGCTCGACGGAGTCCCTCGCTTCGTTGTCGAGCCAACGAGCGAAGTCCTCCGGCGGCTCTGCGATCACGAGGAGCTCCATGTGGGCATGGGCCAGGCCGCAGAACTCGGCGCAGCGGCCCCGGTACTCACCGGCCTCGTCTGCTTCGATCGTCATGCGGTTCGTACGCCCGGGGACGAGGTCGATCTTGCCGGCCAGCTCCGGCACCCAGAGGGAGTGGATGACATCGGTGGAGGTGAGCACCAGCTCCACCGGCTCACCGACCGGGATGTGGATCTCGTTGGCCGTGACGACCCCGCCGGCACCCGGGTAGCTGACCCGCCACCAGTACTGGCGCGCCTCGATCTCGACGGTGGTAGCTCCGGCGTCGGCGCGGCCCGTCGACATCGCCGTCACGCTCGTCAGGAGGGCCATGACGAGCACGGGGAGGACGAGACCTCCGCCGACGACCAGCGGGGTGCCGGCGAAGCGCGACGACCGACTGTCCGAGCTCTGCTCCCGTCGTCCTCGCCGCAGCGCGATGGCGAGCAGGACCAGCACCACGACGTAGATGGCCGCGCCCAGCGTGAACATGAGCCACCAGATGCCGGCGACCCGCGATGCCTCGTGCCCCGACGGGTCGAGCACCCCCTCGCCACAAGCGCCGAGCGCCAGGATCAGCGGACCGAGGGGCAGCCACCGGACGAGGCGTGCCTCGCTCGGCTCAGGTGAGGAGCTCACCGTGCTGGTACCGCTCGTTGAGGGCCTCGGCCGTGAGGTACGACAGCGCCACCAGCGTGCCCGTCGGGTTCATGCCCGGGTTCTGCGGATAGAGCGTGGCGCCGGTCACGAAGACGTTTGGAGTGTCCCAGACCTGTCCGTAGCGGTTGGTCACCGAGTGCGACGGATCGTCGCCCATTATCGCCCCGCCTGTGATGTGGGTCGACTGGTAGGGGGCGAGGTTGTAGGGGGTGAGCCCCTCGGTGGCGGCGACTTTGGAAGCGCCCATCGCCCGCATGATCTCGGTGGCCCGCTCGGTGAGGTAGCGGTAGAGCAGGTAGTCGTTGCGGTGCCAGTCGAATGTGAGGCGCAGCAGCGGCAGGCCCCAGGCGTCGGTGTAGGTCGGGTCGAGGTCCATGTACTGGTCTTCGTAGGGAAGGCTCTCCCCCTGGATGCTGATGCCGACCACCGAGTCCCAGTTGCGGCGGAGATCCTCCTTCCACTGCTGGCCCCAGCGCGGCCCGTCGCCCACCGGCATGCCGCCCACCGACGTGAGCGGCTGGCGCTCGCCACCGCCACAGGTCATGGAGGCTCCGCCGATGAAGCCGAGGCCGCTGTGGTCGAAGTTGTCGGCGTTGAAGTCGTGGATCACGGCCTGCAGGCAGCTGTTGCCCATGAACTGGTTGAAGCGCCGCCCCTCGAACACACCGGACACGGGCGACTTGACCAGCTGGTAGGTGAAGTTCCGCCCCACGAGACCCTCGTCGTTGCCCACGCCATCGGGGTGGGCGTCGCTGCGGGAGCTGAGCAGGAGCTTGACGTTGCCGAGGGGGTACGCGGCCACGACGACGGTGTCCGCCGGCTGCACGTGCTCGCGGCCTGCGTCGTCGACGTAGCGAACGCCTGTGGCCCTCCCCGATCCGTCGACCTCGATGCGGGTGACGACGCAACCGGGCCGGATCTCGTAGCGACCGGTGTCGAGCGCCATGGGGAGGTGCGACACGATGGCGCTCGCCTTGGCGTCGACCTCGCAGCCGTAGCGGGTGCAGAACCCGCAGTAGAGGCAACCGGACCGGGTCCGTCCGGACAGGTCAGTGTAGGCCTCGGAGAGGATGCTCGCGGGCTGCGGGAACGGGTGGTTGCCGAGCGACTCGGCGGCGTCGGCGAAGAGCGATCCGGCGAGGCTGGTGACGAGCGGCGGGAGCGGATAGCCACGCTGTCGGGGCCCTTCGAAGGGGTTGCCGCCCTCGCGGATCTGACCCTGCACGTTGCCGGCCTGCCCGGAGACCCCGACGTCCCACTCGTAGCGGTCGTAGTAGGGCTCGAGGTCCTCGTAGCTGACCGGCCAGTCCTGGATCGTCGATCCCTCTGGCAACGCGTCCTCGCCGTAGCGCTCGACGTGGTGGCTCCGGTACTTGAAGTCGCTCGGGTAGAAGCGCCACGTCTGGGCCGCCCAGTGCACCCCGGCGCCGCCGTACCCGTCGCCAGGGTGGAAGGAGCCGTACATGCGCATCGGCAGCGCCCGGGCCGACGGCGACGGCCGCCACGTCCACGACTCCTTCTCGAGTCGGTGCATGAGCTCGAGGCGGGCGACGTACTTGAGGGTGTCGTGGTTGTGCTCGAAGTCGGGCGTCGTCCAGCGAGGTTGGCCGCGATCGATCGACACCACCTCGTGTCCCGCCGCAGTGAGCTGCTGAGCGATGATGCCGGCTGTCCAGCCGGCACCGATCGTGACGAACTCCACAGGGTCATGCGTCTTGGTGATGAGGCGTCCTCCGTCCTCCCGCGTCAGCCGCGGTGAAGTTGCTCAGAGCCCGCTACGGGCAGCGTCGGCTCTTCTCGGTGCGAGGTTCCAGGGGTAGTGCGGTGGAGGTCGGCGATGCTCTGGGGTGCACGCCGCGCTCCCTCGGCACGGACCTCGTCCGCGGTCCAAGCGCGGTAGGCGCCCGGGTAGCCCACGAGGTTCCAGCCCGCGAAGTCGCGGTTCCCCCCATGGATCGGGTCGGCGAACATGCCCTCGATGACGTGGCGCCGGACCTGCTCGAAGAAGCCTTGGCCGCTCGGGGCGTCGAACTGCGTCGCTTCGTCCTGCTCGAGCGCTGTGAGCACGCTGTCCTGCTGCTCGGCGTCGAGGTCGGCGAACTGGGCGCCGAACCGAGCCACCGAGTGCTCGTCGAGCGATCGGATTCCTCGCCGGTAGATCTCCGGCGGCGTCAGCAACGACTGCCACCCGTAGCGATCGAACCGGCCCTTGGGGATCGGAATGACACCGAAGGAGGACGACTCGATCGAGTCGTCGCGCAGCGCCTCGAGCTGCCCAGTCTGCGGTTCCACCGGCAGCGACTCCGGTCCGCTCTCCAACTCGCCGTCGGTGATGAGGGGGCCCACCTCCGCTGGATCGATGCCCTCGGGCAGCTCGATCGCGTCGGTATCGGGGTCGGCATCTGGAGCCGGGAACGGCCCTTGCATGTACACCGGTTCGGCGAAGCCGCCGACGGCGAGCAGGCAGTCGATGTAGTTGAGCACCCCCGCCTCGTGGGCCCCAGGATCCTCCGGTGTGCCAGGCAGGATCCGAGACGCCATCGCGTCCACCGTGCGCGACTCGTGCGGGGTGAAGAAGCCGATGGCGCAGAACTCGTCGACGACAGGAGCCGGCTCCGCCGATGGAGGAGAGGCTCGCTCGCCGTCCTCGCGGCATGCCGCCAGGCCTGACGCCGCGACAGCCGCCACGCCATGCCCGAGCAGCCTCCGCCTGGTGATGGTCACCCGACGTCCGTTGCTGCGGTCGCCTCCGTCGTCCTGCAGGTCCGTACCTCCCCGCCGCGGCTTGGCGCCCATGCGCCGTTCCCGGCCGTGGCGCCCGCCTACCCCGGAGCTGGGCGCCGCAAACCCGCTACGAGGTCTCCGGGCAGCGAAGCCGCCAGAGCTCGAGTGAACGGCCCTCAGCGCAGGTCGGCCAGGGCGGGCTGGAGCTCCTTCGTCCAGATGTCGAGGAAGCCGTCTTGGTCGGGGCCGACCTGGTGGAAGTAGAGGTGGTCGTAGCCGGCGTCGAGGAACTTCTTCACCGACTCGACGATGGGGCCGATGTCGGGTCCGCACGGGATCGACGACACCGCGTCGTCCTCCGTCACCAGCGACGTCGCCTCGTCGAAGTGAGTCCAGGTCGGCAGGTCCTGCATCATCTGGCCGCTCAGGCCGCCGTTGGGCCAGAAGTGGTGGGCGGTCTTGCGGGCCTCGGCCTCGTCAGGCCCCCAGCACACGTTCATCTGCGCGTAGCGGGGCCCGCTGCCCCCGTTGGCGGAGAAGGTCTCGAGCAGCTCCTTCTCCGGCGAGTGGCCCCAGTAGCCGTCGCCGATGCGAGCCGCCAGCTCCACCGCCTTGGTCCCGAAGCCGGACACGATGATCGGCGGCGGCTCCTGGGGCGGATCGAAGACCTTGGCGTTCTCCACCTCGTAGTAGGCGCCGCGGTGCTCGATGGTCTCGCCGGTCCAGAGAGCCCTGATGATCTCGACGGCCTCCTCGAGCATCTCCAGGCGCACCGCGGGCGGCGGCCAGCGATCGCCGAGGATGTGCTCGTTGAGTGCCTCACCGGTGCCGACGCCGAAGACGAACCGGCCCTCGAGCAGCAGCGAGGTGGTGGCGGTGGCCTGAGCGATGACCGCGGGGTGGATCCGAACGATGGGACAGGTGACGCCGACGCCCACCTTCACCCGCTCCGTGACGCTGGCGATCCCGCCGAGCACCGACCACACGAACGGGCTGTGCCCCTGGCTGCTCACCCACGGGTGGTAGTGGTCGGAGATCGACACGAAGTCGAAGCCGGCCTCCTCGGCCCGGGCCGCGTTCCGCACGAGCTCGCGGGGCCCGTGCTCTTCGGACGAGAGGGTGTAGCCGAACGACACCAAGGGTCTGCCTCCGTGGGTGGTGGGCCCGCCGCCCCGGTGCTACCCGCGCTCGACCGGTGCACAGACCTCCCGCGTCGGGCTACCAGTCGTCGTCGGCGGTTCGCTGCTCGGCCAGGCGGGTCGCGACGAGGTCGATGCGCTCGATGGGGTCGCCGGTGGGGAAGGCCTCGCTGAGCGTCTCGGCGTGGCTCCCGGGCTCCGGCGGTGGGTCACCGGCTTCCGCGGCGACCAGGGCCGACAGCTGCTCGCGGGCCAGCCGGGTGGTCTCGTTCTCCAGCTCGCTGCTCGACACGTCTGCTTCGGCCTCGTCGGCGCCGTCGAGCGCTGCGGCCACGACCGCGGCCGCCGGCACCAGCGCCTCGTCGAGGACGCTCGCGGTGGGGTCGGTCCCGACGTGGGGTTCGACGCGGCTCACGATCCACGCCGACAGCTCCGCGGCGACCTCGTCGGCCTGCCCGTCGGCGATCAGCCCCTCGAAGAGGGCGACGGCCTCCGGCCGCGTGGTGTCGCCGTCGCCGGCGGCGCTGGCGGCCAGCTCGTCGAGCTGATCGCCCAGGACGGCGCCCTGCGGCTCCTCGTCGTCGTCTCCGCAGCCCGCCACTCCGGCGACCAGTGCCATGAGGCCGAGGGCAACGGCGGCTCGCGTCCTGTTCATCGCAGCGGGGTGCTCCAGTGGTCGTCCTCGCCGTAGTCGGTGGCCTCGTCGGTGGCCTTGCTGTCCAGGTACTCGACCGGGTCGCCGTGCTCGAAGACGTCGCTCAGCAGCTCGGCGTACTCGCCGGGCTCGGGGGGCGGCAGGCCGTCGCGCTCGGCGATCAGCACCGCCAGCGAGTGTCGCAGCTCCTGGGTGATGGCGGTCTCGATCTGGCCGCCACTGAGGGGTGGCGAGTCGGGGTCGCCGGCGAGGGCCTCGATGCCGGCGTCGAGGAGCGGCGATGCGAGCGTGCTGGCGCCGGTGAGGAGGAGGCTCGTGCCGCCGGTGGCCGGGATCGCCGCCACCCCGACCACGCGCACCACGGCGCCGCCGGTCTGGAGGCCCTTCACGAAGCCGGCGTGAGCCGACTCGAGGTCGTCGCCGGTGGCCGTGAAGCCGTCTTCGATGGCACCGAGCACGAGCGCCACCTCCCGGTAGGCGTTCTGCATGTCGCCGAGGTCGGGGTCGCCCTCCAGCAGCGGGATGCTGGCCTGCGTGGAGTAGACGCTCATCGACTCGCCGAGCTGCGCCGCCGCCTCCTCGTCGTAGCCCAGCTCCTGGAAGAAGTCGACGAGGTCGGGCCGGTTGAAGTCATGGCGCTCGGCGTCATCGCCGCTCAGGCCCGACTCCATCTGCTCGAGGGCCGACTCGCCGATGTCGCCGACGTAGAGGGCGAAGCTGTTGGCGACCACCCGCTTGGTGACGTCAGGGATGTCGCCCTCCCCCACCACCCGGATGATGTCGGCGTAGGTGTCGAGCGCGGTGTTGTAGCGGCTCGGGTCGTTCTCGACCGCGCCGACGGTGGCACCGTCGATCGCGTCGGCGCCGTACTGCTCCATCAGATCCGCGAGCTCCGCCGCGTCGTCGTAGGAGATCGGCGAGCCACCGGACATGCCCTCGGCGGAGACGCGATCTTCGATGATGCCGAAGGAATCGGGCCGCAGGAGGGTCTCCAACCGTCCGATGCGGTCGTCGCCGCCGTCGAGCTGGAGGTACTCGTACGAGGCGTCCTCGTTGTCGGCGAGCGCCCGCATCGCTATCAGCTCGTTGAACGCCAGCGCCGGGTCCTCCCACAGGTCGGGCCCGATCGCGAGCGGTGCGTAGCGGTACCCGTCGTAGGCGTACTGGTGGTCGGGCGTGCCGAGCGACGCCCAGTTCACATCGGTGTTGGAGAAGAGGATCTTGTCGGCCGCGTCGGCGAGGAAGGTCGGGTCGTAGTGGCGGCCGTCGTCGGAGAGGAGCAGCGCCAGCTGGTGCTGCTGCCAGCGATCGTCGCTGTTCGGGTCGTCGCCGATGTCGAGGAGACCAGCCCGCTCCTCCTCTAGGTCGACCGAGCCCGACGCCACCGCGAAGCCGTGCACGAACGGATCGAGCAGCTCCTCCTGGATGTTGCCGAAGTCGGGCGGCTGAGCCGGCTCGTCCTGGCGCGTCTCGGGGTTCTCGATCCAGGGCGTGACCTGCTGGTGCGCCGCGAACATCTCGATCACGCCGAGCGTGGCCCGTATCCCCTCGGTGTTCATCTGGTCGTAGAACCCGACGGCGAAGTCCTCGGAGTACATCTCGTCGCCGATCTGCTGCATGAGCTCGTAGAGCTCCTCGTACTCCGGGTCGCGAGGGTCGAGCTCGAGCAGGTCGTCGGGGTCGAAGCTGTCGGGGTCGATCCCGTTCGCCTCGAGCGCCGCCCTCAGGTCGGCGGCGGCCTCCTGGCCCTCGGCCGCCCGCTCGGCCGAGAGGATGCTCGGCTCACCCACGAGCTTCGAGATCGCGGTGTCGTCCATCGTCACGACGCCGGTGCCACCCGCCGACTCGAAGGCGTTGCCGACCGAGAGGACCCATGCGCTCAGGTGCCGCGACTCGGCCGCGAGGTCGCGCACCGCCTGCCCGGGAGCCTCCGCGTCGAAGTCGGTGGCGAACTCGCCGGCGCCGCTCTTGAAGTCGGCCAGACGGGTGTCGAGGTCAGCGGCCAGCGAGTCGAGCGACTCCTCCGTCGGCTCGAGCACGCCCGGGTAGGCCTGCAGGTCGGCCGGGCGAGCCGAGCTGGTTCCGGTCATTCGTGCTGCTGCCTCTCCGCTCAAACCCGCCAAACGGGACGGTAGCGCGCGGTCGTCCTCTATCCTCGACGCCAGCAGACCGACGAGGCAGCTGGAGGTGTCGTGTCCACCGAGATCGAGCGGGTGCAGCCGATCCCAGGCGCCCAGGTGGTCGACTTCGACTACGAGGCGGCTGAGGACGCGCTGGCCATCGCCACCCGGCGGCTGCCGACCGTGACCGGCGATGTGCTGTCCGAGCGGGTGACCGCAGCCGAGGCCGTCACCGACGAGTGGCGTGGCCACTTTCGTGAGGAGTTCGACACCGCCGAGACGAACCTGCGGTCCCGCTTCTCGACGATGGTGAGCTACGGGGGACCGTGGATCGGAGCTGACATCCGCGCTGCCGCCACGAAGGCAAACGAGCGCCAGCGGGAGTACAACCAGGCCCGCCAGGACGAGCTCGACGCCGAGGAAGCGGCCGAGCAGGAGCCCGCCACCACCGGCTGAGCCGCTCGTCGGCCGCTGCTGCTTCGGCGGATTCAGGGGCGTTTGGGCTACAGATCTCGATCGCCTGGCCGATCGGGACGACCATGGGTCAAGGTGACGTGGGTCACGACGCGCCGCGCGAGACAGCGCCGATCATCGCCATGGCGATAGTGGGCTACGTGCGTGACGCCCTCGGTCGGGCGGCCGCGGGCGACGTCGCCCGTGTCCTCGGGCCCGCGACCTGCGTGAACGACGTCCTCGACGACCCCAACCGCTGGTACAGCATCGATGAGGTGCTCGCCATGGCGAGCCTGGCCCGCGAGCTAACCGGCGACCTCGAGATCGGCCGGCGGTCCGGCGAGCAGCTGTACCGCTCGATGCTGGCCACCGGCGTCGTGGACTTCCTGCGCTCCACCGGGTC
>DATCYI010000428.1:0-2657 GCA_036570385.1 Acidimicrobiales bacterium
CGGGCGCCGCTGCAGATCCGGCCGCCACAGCAGCCGGCGGGGCCACCGACGTGGGGGTCACGGAGAGCGAGATCCGCATCGGGATCGCGCTGCTCGACGTCGGCATCGCCAGGGAGTTCGGGGCCAACTTCGACCTCGGCGACCAGAAGGCCCGATGGGACGCGCTGATCGCCCACCAGAACGCGCAGGGCGGCATCCACGGCCGCCAGATCGTGGCCGACTACCGCACGTTCGATGCCGGGAACCCCACCGAGACCCAGCAGGCCGCCTGCGTGGGCTGGACCAAGGACACGAAGGTGTTCACGGTGATGGTCCACACTCAGCTCACCCAGGCCAGCGCCGTGTGCCTGATCGGCGAGGGCGGCACACCGGTGTTCACCACCGACGGCATCGACGAGTCGTACTACGGCAACGGCCTCTACTTCTCCCTACAGGCCAGCGACAACCGCATCCTCGCCGACCACGCCGCCTACCTGATCGACAAGGGCGTGCTCGAGGGCAAGACCATCGGCGTGCTGGCCGGCGAGGGGGCCGAGCGACTCGCCATCGACAGCACGCTGCTCCCGGCGCTGGCCAGCGCGGGCTACGAGGTGAAGAGCGTCGAGGTGGTGCCCGCCACCACCGCCGGCACCCAGAAGCTCCCCATCGCGGTCTCGAACTTCAAGGCGGCCGGCGTCGACTTCGTGATCGTCGCCGCGAACGTCGTGCTCAACGGCCCCTTCGTGCAGACAGCAGGTCGGTCGGGCTTCAACCCCGAGTACTCGCTGTCGGACTTCAACAACCAGATCAACGACCAGGTCTCGAGCTACTACCCCGACTCCTTCGACGGCACGATCGGGCTCAGCACCCACCGCTTCCCCGAGCACCGCGAGGGGATGCCCACGCCTCCCGCCGACCAGGCCTGCTACGACCGCGTGGCCGACGTCGACCCGAAGATCGTCCCGGTGCAGAACTCGGCCCACGAGGTCGGGCTCGGCGAGTGCGCCATCTTCGACGCCTGGGTGAAGGCCGCCAACGCAGCCGGCCCCGGGCTCACCAGGGCGTCGCTGATCGCCGGGGCGGAGCAGTCGGGCACTTTCGGGATCGCCGGCACCTACGACGGCTCCTTCGGCCCGGGCAAGCACGACGCCGTCGACCTCGAGCGCGAGGTGGTCTGGCGTAAGGACTGCTCCTGCTGGCGGCTGGTCGACCCGGGCCAGATCCGACGGATCCCCTGATGCCGCTCCTCGACGTGAGGGGGCTCGACGTCTCCTACGGGCCTGTCCAGATCCTCTTCGACGTCGACCTCGCCGTCGCCGACGGCGAGGCGCTGGCGCTGCTCGGCACCAACGGCGCCGGCAAGTCCACCCTTCTCAAGGCGGTGTCGGGCCTGGTGCCGGTGGGCGGCGGCGAGATCCACTTCGACGGCAAGGACATCACCCGCGCTTCCACCCAGGAGCGGGTGGCCGCCGGACTTGTGCAGCTCTCGGGCGGCCAGGCGGTGTTCCCCACCCTCACGGTGGAGGAGAACCTCCGCGTCGGCGCCTACCCCTTCCTCCGCGACCAGGTTCGGGTGGCCCGGCGCACCGCCGCGGTGCTCGAGCTCTTCCCCGAGGTGGCCGATCGGCTCGACCAGCGGGCCGGAACGATGTCGGGCGGCGAGCAGCAGATGGTCGCGCTCGCCAAGGCGCTGCTGCCCGAGCCGCGGCTCCTCGTGATCGACGAGCTCTCGCTCGGCTTGGCCCCGGTGGTCGTCCAGCGCATCCTCGGCGTGGTCGAGGCGCTGCACGAGGCCGGCACCAGCCTGCTGGTGGTGGAGCAGTCGCTCAACGTCGCATCGGCCTTCGCTGACCGGGCGGTGTTCCTGGAGCGCGGGCACGTGCGCTTCACCGGCGACCCCGCCGAGCTCATGGCCAACGGCGACCTGGCCCGCGCCGTGTTCCTCGGAGCGGGGCGGTGATCGCGCTGCTCGCGGGGATCGCCGTGCGCTTCGACGTCGTCGCCATCGGGGCCATGGCCGGCCTCGGCTACGCCGTGCTCGCGGCCGGGCTCGTGCTCGTCTACCGCTCCAGCCGGATCATCAACCTGGCCCACGGGCAGATCGGCGCCTTCGCCGCCGTCACGCTCCACGTGGTCGCCAACCACTGGGACCTGCCCTACGCGGCCAGCCTCGCTCTCGCGGTGGGGGTCGGAGCCCTCATCGGGGTCGTCGTCGAGCGGCTCCTGGTGCGGCCGCTGGCCCGCCGGTCGGGCCTGGCCGTGCTCGTGGCCACCATCGGCGTCTCCCAGGTCTTGCTCGTGGCGCAGGCGCTGCTCCCTGAGGTGATCGGCGGGCGCTACCCGTCGGCGGTCGACTGGAGCACCGAGGTCGGCGGGCTGGTGCTCCACGGCGAGCACTTCACCCTGCTCCTGCTGGCGCCGGTAGCCCTCGCGGGGCTCACCTACCTGCTCACCCGGACCCGCCAGGGCCTCGCCATCCGGGCCGTCGCCGACAACCGCGACGCGTCGCTCCTCGCCGGGATCGACGCCCAGGGCGTCGCCCGCAACGTGTGGGCGACCGCCGGCGCGCTCGCGGCAATCGCCGCCATCCTCACCCTGCCGCTCTCGGCGGGGATGGGCGGCGCGATCACCCCCGCCCTCGGCCCCGGGCTCCTGCTGCGGGCCCTGGCCGCGGGGCT
>DATCYI010000429.1:0-3204 GCA_036570385.1 Acidimicrobiales bacterium
ATCGCTGTCGAGCGGGGCCTCGACGACCTGGCCAAGGCCGCCATCGTCGCGGGTGCCGACGCCGAGCGCGTCCTCACCCACGTGGAGCACAACCTCGCGGTCGAGGGCGCCGAGTCGCTGTCGGCGGAGCACCTCGCCGCGCTGGTGAAGATGGAGACCTCGGGTGAGCTCACGGCCACGCAGGCCAAGGCGGTGCTGGCCGAGATGGTCGACACGGGTGAGGCGCCCGCGGCCATCGCCGAGGCCAAGGGCTACGAAGCCATGTCCAGCGATGCGCTGGAGGCGATCGTCGACGAGGCCATCGCGGCGCACCCCGACCAGTGGGAGCAGTTCCGCACCGGCGACGACAAGGCCAAGGGCAAGCTCACTGGCTTCTTCGTCGGCAAGGTGATGCAGGCGTCGAAGGGGCAGGCCGACGGAAAGACCGCCACCGCCCTGCTGCGGGCCAAAGCGTCCTCTTGACGACCACCGAGTCCGCGCCGAGCACGGCTCACGTCCCGGACCAGCCGGGCCTCAAGCTGATCCTCACGCTCGGCGTGATGATCACGCTCGGCCCGCTGACCATCGACATGTACCTCCCGGCCCTGCCGGACATCGAGGTCGACCTCGCCACGACCGAGGCGGCGGTGCAGCTCACCCTCACCGGCACCCTCATCGGCCTGGCCCTCGGCCAGCTGGTGGTGGGCCCGCTGTCGGATGCGTTCGGGCGCCGCATGCCGCTGGTGCTCGGCACGCTCCTGCACGTCCTCACGTCGCTGCTGTGCCTGTTCGCTCCGTCCATAGGGGTGCTCGGCGCGCTGCGCGTGGTGCAGGGGGCGGGTGCGGCCGCCACCGCGGTGGTCACCATGGCCGTCGTGCGCGACCTCTACAAGGGGCGCGCCGCCGCGCTGCTCATCTCCCGGCTGATGCTGGTGCTCGGCGTCGCACCCGTGCTGGCGCCGTCGATCGGTGGCGCGGTGCTGCGATGGACGAGCTGGCGTGGTGTGTTCGGCGTGCTCGCCGTCCTGGGTCTCGGCCTCGCCGTGCTCGGCATGCTGGCCCTCCCCGAGACGCTCCCGCCCGAGCGGCGGCGGCGGGGGACCGTGCGCTCGATCAGCCGGGCCTACCGCGACCTGTTGCGCGACAGCACGTTCGTGGGGCTCGTGGGCGTGGCCGGCTTCACGATGGCATCGCTGTTCGCCTACGTGTCGGGCTCCTCGTTCGTGATGCAGGACGAGTTCGGCCTCAGCGAGCAGACCTTCGGCTTCGTGTTCGGTGCCGGCGCCATCTTCCTGATCGGGGGCACGCAGCTCAGCGCCCGGCTGCTGCGGATCTCCACCCCCGACAAGATCCTGATGCGCTCGCTGATGGGCGCGGTGGCGGCGAGTGGCCTGTTCCTCGTGGCGGCCGTCGCCGACGTCGGCGGGATCGTGGTCGTGCTCATCCCGCTCTGGCTCGTGCTCGGGCTGTCTGGCATCGCCATGCCCAACGCACCGGCCATCGCCCTGTCGATGCACGGTGAGGCCGCCGGCACCGCCGCGGCGCTGATCGGAGCTGTGCGCTTCGGCGTCGGCGCCGCCGCGGCGCCGTTCGTGGGCCTGCTCGGCAACGATGCGCTCGCCATGGCGATCGTCGTCGCCGCCGGAATGGTCCTGGCCCTCGGCTCGATGGCGATGATCGCCAGCTCGCCCCGCCTGCTCGAGGCCAGCGAGGACGTCGAGCCCCTCCCGGCCTGAATTGCCAAGATCTGTGGGCGCCAGAGCACGCCATGCGTGCCTGTGCGCCCACAGATCTTAGGATCCATCGGTGATCTCGAGCCGTCTCGCCCGCCCCGCCCGTGTCGTTCGGCTCGTTCGGCTCGTCCGGGTCGTGCTGGCCGCATCGGCCGTGGTGGCGCTCGCCGCGTGCTCGACGGGTGACGACGAAGGCGCGGCCACCACCACGACCTCCACGTCGCTCGCCCCGCTGCCGTCCACGCCGACGACGCCCGTCCCGGACTACGAAGGCGACCCCGACTCACCGTTCTGCACGCTGCTGCGCGACATCGATCCCTCGGCGATCCTCTCGGGCGACGGCGACGACCCAGCCGCGGTGCGGGATGCGATCGGTCGACTGGTGGCGGTCCTGGCCGACGCCGCCGAGGCCGCTCCGCCCGAGATCGTGGAGGACGTGGCGCTGGTCGGCGGTGGGGTCGCAGCGCTCGACGAAGCTCTCGCCGCGGTCGACTACGACTTCGACGCGCTTGCTGCGGCGGGCGACGCGGAAGAGGTTGCGGCGGCGATGAACGATCCCGCCTTCGCTGACGCGGGGGTGCGCCTCGGGGCCTATCGCAGTCAGGTGTGCCAGCTGTGACGGTCCGGTGGCGGGCGCGCTAGGTCCGGTTTGCCCCACTTGGCACGGTGGTACGATAAGCGTCATGACGTACCACGCTGACGCCGAGCTCGGCCCGGAATCGCTGCTCTGGCAGTACGCCGGCGACTCCCGAATCGCCTTCATGGGCGCGACGATCGGGATCCTCCAGCTCATGCACCCCGCCGTCGGCGCGGGCGTCATGGAGCACTCGAACTTCTTCGATGACCCGATGGACCGGGTGGCCCGCTCGCTGCCGGCCATCCTCGGAGCCGTCTACGACGGACCCGAGGCCGACGCCACCGGGCGCTGGGTGCGCGACCAGCACACCGACATCAAGGGCGTCGACGCCGCCGGGCGGCGCTACCACGCCCTCACGCCCGAGACCTACTGGTGGGCCCACGCCACCTTCCAGTTCATGGCCGAGCAGGTGGTCGATCGCTACGACGATCGGCGCCTCAGCCCTGAAGAGCGCGAGCAGCTCTACCAGGAGGGCCTCGTCTGGTACCGGCGCTACGGCGTCAGCGACCGCGACGTCCCGGCTACCAGGGAGGCGTTCCAGGAGCGCTGGGACCACTACTGCGCCGAGGTCCTGGAGATGAACGAGGCGGTCGAGTTCGTGCTGAAGATGCTGAACAAGCCGCTGCCCGTGCAGCTGCCGCCTCGCCTGGCCCCGCTCACCGGGATCGTGCGGCGCTCCCCGCTGCCGCGCCTCCTGTCGGTCCCGGCCCGCATCAGCGCGATCGGCGGCCTGCCCCCGATCGTGCGGGAGCGCTTCGACATCCCGTGGTCGTGGGCCGACCAGCGCCAGCTCGACGCGCTCGAGCTGGCCGTGCGCAAGACCTGGCGCTTCGTGCCGTTCTCGCTGCGCTGGCA
>DATCYI010000430.1:0-4012 GCA_036570385.1 Acidimicrobiales bacterium
CCGCGCTGGTCGACGGGGCGCGCTCGGTCGGCGCGCTGGCCGTCGGCGCGTCGCTGATGGTCGCCAGCGCTCGCTCGATCTCGGCCCGCATCGCGGCGACGGCCGCAGGCATCCTCTTCGTCGTCATCACCGTCGTCGCGCTCGGGCTCTCCGCCGTCATCACCGACAACGTCGAGGACGAGGCGCTCCAGCGCTACGCGGCGCGAGCCGAGACCGAGGCCCAGGCCGCCGTGGACGAGGGCACGGCGGTGTTCCGCTCGGCGTCGCTGGTCGGGTCGGCGCTCTCGTCCAACGCGTCGATCCGGGCCGACCTGGTGGCATTGACCGACCCCGCCCAGCCCGCGGACACCCCAGCGATCGTGGCGGCGCGCAGCAACGTCACCCTCGCCGTGCAGGCCTTCCTCGACCAGATCACCGACTCCGATCCGCGGCTCGGGCCGACCCTCATCGTCGAGCCGGCCACGGGCACGGAGTCCGGCGCAGGCCGGATCGCAGCGGCGATCCCGGACGATGCTCCGCTCGCCCTCGAGCTGGCCGGCTCCGAGGTGGTCCGTCAGGCCCTCGACACCCAGGAGCCGGCCCAGTCGGTCGGCGTGTTCGGCGACGTCGCCCTCTCCCTCGCTGCCGCGCCGATAGCGCTGCCCGACGCCGGGTTCCGGGGCATCGTCGTCGTCACCAGCGGTCTCGACGACACTTACCTCGCGGCCCGGGCCCGGCCGATCCAGTCGGAGCAGGACGACGTGTCGATGGCGCTCGTCGGCCGCTCCGGCGTGCTCGCCTCCGCCGGGTCGATGATCAACGAGCCGGCCGCGCTGCGGGTGGCCGAGCGCGCCATCGACGGCGGGAGCGAGCTCTCCACCAGCATCGACGGGCACTTCCTCGTGGCCAGCCCGGTCCTGGCCAACGACGGCGTGCCTGTGATGGCCCTGGTGCTCTCGGTGCCCCGTTCGCAGATCGACGCCACCCGCGAGGACCTCTTCCGGGTGCTGTTCCTCGTGGCGATGGGCGCCGCGGCGATCGCCCTGGCGCTGGCGTCGCTGGCGGGGGAGCGGATCGGCGCCGGACTGCGGCGCCTCACCGAGAGCGCGGCTGCCATCCGCCAGGGCGACCTCGACGTCTCGGCGGGGGTGACCACCGACGACGAGCTGGGCGCGCTCGGCTCGACCTTCGACGCCATGGCCGGGTCCATCCGCACGATGACCCAGGACCTGCGTGACGCGGCCCACGACGAAGCAGCGCTGCGCGGCCGGCTCGAAGCCGTCGTGGCCGGCATGGGCGATGCGCTGGTGGCGGTCGACGGCGAGGGCCGGGTGACCGACTTCAACGCCGCGGCGGAAGAGCTCTGCGACATGCCCGCCCAGTCGGCCCGGGGTCGTCGCGTCGACGAGGTCGTCCAGCTGGTGGGAGACGACGGTGTCGTGCTCGGCCGGCGCCTCGGTCGGCCCGTGCTCGAGAACTGGACCGAGACGGGGAGCATCGTCCAGCGAGACGGCCGCGAGGTGCCCGTGGTGGTGTCGGCCGGTACCCTTAGAGGCCCTGGCAACGACGTGAACGGAGCCGTGTTCGTGCTCCGCGACGTGCGTCGCGAGCGGGAGCTGGAGCGAATGAAGACGGAGTTCCTCGCCAACATCAGCCACGAGCTGCGCACGCCGCTCACGCCGATCAAGGGCTTCGCGTCGATCCTCCAGACCCGCGACCTGCCGCCCGAGCGCACGCGGGGCTTCGCCGACGAGATCAACGTGGCCGCCGACCAGATGGAGCGGGTCATCGGTCAGCTGGTGAACTTCGCGACGATCGTCGGCGGGCGCCTCTCTCTCGAACCTGAGCACGTCGCCGTCCGCGGCGTCATCGACGACGCGGTCCGGCGCTGGCGCAAGCGGGTGACCGACGCCCACGAGATCGTGCGGCGCGTCCCTGCCGGCACCCCGGCGGTGGAGGCCGACCGCACCTACCTCACCCAGGTGCTCGACGAGCTGATCGACAACGCCGTGAAGTACTCGCCCGCCGGCGGTCGCATCACTGTGTCAGCCGCAGTCGAGCCGGGAGCCGATCCCGACGCCGCGGCCACCGTGCGCATCTCGGTCGCCGACCAGGGCGTTGGCATACCGGCCGAGCGGCTCAGCTCGATCTTCGACGACTTCAGCCAGGGCGATGCGTCGGCCACGCGGCGCTTCGGCGGTCTCGGCCTCGGCCTGGCGCTGGTGCACCGGATCGCGCGGGCTCACGGCGGCGAGCTCACCTGCGAGTCGGCGCCGGGCAAGGGCTCGCGCTTCACCGTCGAGCTCCCGGCTGCGCAGGTCGCCAAGCTGCCTGAACCTGTGGCGGGAGAAGCCGACCGGTGATCGCTCGGGGGCGGAGGATCGCCAGGCTCACCGGGGTGGCGGTGGTCACCGTCGCCCTGCTCGGCCAGGTCGGCTGCGCCGACGACGAGCCGGGCGAGGGCGAAGCGCACCTCGAGGTCGACGGCACGGCGGTGGTCGAGCGCGACGGGGAGCGCGAGACGGTCGACGACAGCACCGACCTGTCGCCCGGCGACCGGGTGGAGGTGACCGACGGCGTGGCCCGCCTGCAGCTCCGCGACGGCGTGCGCATGGAGCTGCGCGGCAGCGTCGGCGACGCCGACCGCTCCGTGCTGGTCATGGCCGCGGTCCCGGTGCTCGAGGCCGGTGACCTGCTCGTAGCGGCACCGGAGGAGGCGACCATCGAGGCCGCGGGCTCCGCCATCAGCGTCCGGTCCGGTTCGGCAAAGGTCTCGCGCCGCCTGGGCTTCGGTGTCGCGGCCTACGACGCAGCGGTCCACATCGACTCGGCCGGCCAGGAGCGCGAGGTGCCAGCCCTGCGGCAGATGCAGGTGCCGGCGCTCGGTCGTCCGCCGCGCGCCGCTCGGCCGCTCGACTACGACGGCCAGGACCCGTGGGATCGCCGCTTCCTCGGGACCGCCATCGACCTCGGTCGGCGACTCGAGGCGATGGCCGACGGCTACACCGCCAACCTGCCCGTCGAGGAGGCCAGCGACCCCGGGTTCTTCGCTCGGGTGCTGCCGAGCCTGAGCGGCGTGGTGGAGCTCGTCGAGCTCGTCGTGCCGGATCGGCCCACCGGAGAGACGCTCATCGGCGCCGCCATCGCCGACCTGTCGCGTGGCGGCAGCTTCCGGGAGCGCTGGGGCGAGATCTTCGACTTCCGCGATGCCGGTGCCGAGTGGGGGCTGGTGGCGCTCGACCAGCAGGTCTCGGCCGATCCGCTCCTGGGAGCGGTGGAGAGCGCCATCGCGTCGACCCCCCTCACCTTCGTCAGCGATGTCGGTGCCCAGCCCGGCGCCACGCCGCCCGGATCCTCGTCGTCGAACGGCGGCTCTTCGGGTGGCTCACAGGACACCTCGCCGACCTCGCCCACCAGCTCTCCGTCCGGCCCGTCGACGTCGTCGACCTCACGCCCACCTGGCACGACATCGCCGCCGCCCGCCCCGTCGACCACTGATCCGCCCCCGGTCCCCACGACGCCCCTGCCCGATCCGCCGGAGTTGACGCCGGTCATCGAGCCGGTGACGGAGATCGTGGGCGGTCTGCTCGGCGGCCTCCTCAACCCCGGCGGCGGCTGACGACCCCAGCCGACGGCCCGGGGGCCGTCCGCGGCGACCCCGGCGGGGGGTCGTACCATCGAAGGGCCATGGTCGAGCCCACCACCCCGCCGAACGACATCTCCCGCGCCCACTTCGAGGTGGTTCGCAAGGGCTACGACCAGCAGGAGGTGCGGGCGTTCCTGCACGAGGTCGAGTCCCTCGTCGACAAGCTCCGGCGCAGCGAGCGCGACTTCAGGGAGCGGGCCGAGCGGGCGGAGACACGGCTCCACATGGCCGAGAACCCCGACGAGGAGGCGATGCTCGAGCTCCTCGGCGAGGAGACCACCCGGGTGCTCACCTCGGCGCGGGAGGCGGCCGGCGAGATCCGGAGCAAGGCCGAGGCGGCGGCGGAGCGCCTGATCGCGGAAGCGTCGGCCGAGGCAGGGGCCACCC
>DATCYI010000431.1:0-3422 GCA_036570385.1 Acidimicrobiales bacterium
CCGTTCCACGACACCAGCGGCAAGCTCCGCCTCGCCTACCACTACTGGAACGCGCCGTACACGAACTACCCCGCCTACCCGGCGTGCGAGGCCAACGACAGCTGCACCACCCAGGGCCAGCGACGCATGGCCGTCGACTACCTGGAGGTCACCAGCGGGGGAGTGAGGGTGACCCGCACCCCACCGATCCGTCCACCGGTCCAGTCCCTCGACCCGGCCTGTCCCTCCGGGACGGTGCCCCCGTCGGGCTTCCGAGACGTGACCGCTGGCTCCGCCCACGCCCGTGCCATCGACTGCGTGGCCTGGTGGGAGCTGACCGGCGGGACCACCGCGGGCCGCTACTCGCCGACCGAGCCCGTGACGCGTGGCCAGATGGCCACCTTCGTCGCCCGGATGCTGCGAGCCTCCGACGCGGGGCTCGCACCTGGTGAGCCAGGCCAGTTCAGCGACGTGCCGCCGGGTGCGCCGCACCAGGAGAACATCGACGCTCTGGCCAGCGCCGGGGTGGTCGGCGGCCGATCCGATGGCACCTACGACCCGGGCGCCAGCGTCACCCGCGCCCAGATGGCCACCTTCCTCGTCCGTGCCTACGAGCTGATCACCGGCTCGGAGATGTCGGTCGCCCGCGACTGGTTCCCAGACGACGAGCGCCACACCGCTCACGAGACCGCCATCAACAAGGCGGCGACCGCCGGGCTGTCCGGGGGCCGGGCCGACGGCTCCTACGGGCCGGGCCTGTCGGTGACGCGAGCCCAGATGGCCTCGTTCCTCGCCCGCACGCTCGCCGCCCTGGTCGAAGAGGGTCGAGCAGACCTCCCGGCCTGATCTCGCAGCCCACCCGCGTCAGCCGTCGAGCAGCTCCTTGAGGCCCTCGACGTCCTCGACGGTCACGGTCACCCCCGGGTGGCGGATGAGGCCCAGCGGCTCGATCCCGCGGTGCGGTCGACGCAGCGACAGGCAAAGGCCTTGCCGGCGGTTCGTGGCAAAGGTGATGCCCCGGTCGGCCAGCGACAGGTGAGGCGGGCCGGCGACCTTGACCAGGCGGTAGGGGCCCGTGACCTCCGTCGCCTCGACGTCGCTGCGAGGGAAGCTCATCGACCAGCGCCCGAAGCGGATCGTGACGTCGGCCGCATCGACCACGACCTCCGCCCGGCCGGGCAGCACGCCGGCCAGCGCTGCCGCCGGCACCATCAGGGGGTCGAACGCGAAGGGGAACCGGCGGGGGAGGATCGTCTCGGCGGCGGCAGCGGCCCGCGCCTTGCGAGCGGCCGCCGGCCCGGGCGGCGGACCCGTGGGCTTGTCCTGCTCGACCGGAGGGTGGTGACCCGGCTGGTTGGCCTCCGGCACTGGGCCGAAGTCGTCGATCGGGTGCTCGAGCTGGGTGGGACGGGCCATGGATCCTCCTTGTCGCGGGCAGCAGCCCGCCGACTACCCACCCTCTGCGCGGCTGACTCTCCCGCGGCTACACCATGAGGATGATCGGAGCGCTCCGGGCCAGACCGCGTCGAATGGTGTCTGACACGATTCGACGCGCGCTGATCTGCCTGGTGGTCGTGGGAGGGTGCAGCTCTGAGTCGTCTGCGCCGGCCACGACGACCACCTCGTCGGGCGATGCGACCGAGGGCATCACGGCGGAGGTCGAGCGCGACCGGCAGTTCGGGACGGAGGGCAAGCTGGGGCTCGGCTTCGTCAACCACACCGCGGCGGCTCAGCAGCTCCACGACTTCGCACTCGACTCACCGCTCTTCGAGGTGGTGCCACCCGAAGCACGGGAGGTCCTTCTCCGTCCGGACGGCATCGTCATCACGATGCCGATGAGCTTCGGTCCGGCCATCTGCGACCCCGGTGCCCCGGCCGGGCCGAGCGTCGTCGTGGCGACCATCGACGGGGCTGAGCAGCGGCTGCCGGTGGACGATGCGCCGCTGCGGGCCCAGCACGCGAGGGACTGTGCCGTCCGCGGTGTCTTCGAGGCCGCCGACATCCGCTTCGGTGACGACTGGGAGTCGATCTCCGAGGTGACCATGGCCGGTCAGGTCGAGCTGCGCCGCCGCGGCGAGGACGACGTCACCGTCGAGGGGATCACCGGTTCCGTGCTGTTCTCGGTGACGGCTGACGGCGAGATCAGCGACGCCCTCCAGGTCGACGCCGACCGCGAGGTCGCCCGGGTGGACGTGGTCGTCTCTGCGGCGGGCTGCACCCCCCACGCGCTGATAGAGGCGAAGCGCGGCTTCCGGTTCCCGATGTGGGTGCGCACGGGCGATGGCGAGGCGGTGCAGATCGAGCTCGAGCCGACCGGCGCCGAGCGGGCTCCGTTCGAGGCGCTGCTCGAGCGCTGCGCCGGCGGCTGAACCGGGCGCTCAGGCGTGGGAGCGTCTCAGGTGCGGTAGGGCAGGGCGATCTGGCGGGGTGCGACCGAGCCGTGGCGCAGCCGACGGTCCGCAACCACTCGGGCGCGCCAGCGGCGGTGCCAGGAGGCGTCGAGGCGTGCGGCGAGCTGCTCGATCCGCGGCTGCCCGGTCTCCCAGAGGGTGCAGACGGCGTGGAGCATCGCGGAGTCGTTGATCCCGAGCTGGTCCGGCTGGGTCGCCTGGAGCAGCTCGCGCAGGTCGGCGGTGTCCTCGGCGGCGGCGGTCAGCTCGTCGTGGATGACGGAGTCCGGGCCCGCGGCCTCGAGGGCGTGCTCGACGAGCTCGAGCATCGCTCCGGTCCATCGCACCATGCCGCCGACGTACGCCGGTGTGTTGAGCTCAGTGCCGTCGTCGACCAGCTGCTCGACCGCGGGTCGGGCGCGCTCCTCTCGCACGCTCGTCTCGAGCGTTCGGCTGGAGCGCGCTGCCACCATCCCGGCGGCGGCCAGAGAGGCGCAGAGCCCGAGCAGCACGACCGTCTGCTCCGACACCGGCAGGTGGTCGTCGCTGGCGAGCATGGCGAGGTTCATAACGGCGAGCACGAAGGCGCCCGCCAGCCACGGCGCGAGGGCCTCCCCGATGAGGGGCATCGAGGCGCGTCGGCGTGGGACCGTGAGGTCTCCGAAGCCTTGGTAGTCGGGGGCGTGGTCCGCCATCACCCATCTCATCGGCACCTGTGCCTGGGGCTCAAGCGTTCGCGATGACCATCTGTGTCATGGTCACAAGTGAGCGTTTTCGCGCAGCGGGGCGCGTTATGGGCCAACTGGTCTCAAGTCGGCTGGAAGCGGCACCGACGAATCGGATGTGCACCCCACTGAGCAGACGCACCGGGACGGGCTGACGAGCCTGGCTCCGGTCATCTCGATGTCCAACGCGCCCGCGAAGCTCGAAGCCGACGTCACCGACGGCCAGGTCGCGGTCGTGCCACCGCCCTCCGGGCCCGCTGTCGAGCTGCTCCAGCGGCGCGCCGGCGACCGCTGGGCGGAGCTCCCTGCGGAGGTGGGCCGCGCAGCC
>DATCYI010000432.1:0-4973 GCA_036570385.1 Acidimicrobiales bacterium
GTGGCCAGCGCCATCGGCACCGGCCACATCACGGCCATCGCCGGCGCCACCTCGTTCTACGTGAGCGACGCGCTCATCGCGTGGAACCGCTTCATCGACGAGACCCCCCACGCCCGCGTCGCCATCATGGTCACCTACCACCTGGCTCAGGTCGGTCTGGTGCTGAGCTTGATCTAGGACCCCCAGCGGGGCGATCCCACTAGAGCAGCGCGGCTGTGAGGCGGGGGGACTCTCGCTGGGAGAGGGCGACGCTCACGTGCATTCGCTCGAGGTGCTGGGCGAGGGTCTGCTTGGCCTGGGGGACCGGGTGCTCGGCCAGGAAGGCCTCGACGCGGGTCGCCAGGTCGGCGTCGGTGACGGCGCGGATGCCGTGGAGCATCCGCACGATGCTGTTCGACGGGAACCGCTCGTTCATGTCGTCCCAGTGCTCCTCGACCGCGGCCCACGCCAGCGCGCCGTTGTGGCGGTTGGCGACGCAGGCGCCGATCAGGAACGGGGCGTTCTGCGTCCGCACCTCGGGCGTCATCGAGAGCTCCAGCACCCGCGCCATCTGCTCCGCGTCGCGCACCTCCGAGAGCGCGTAGAGGTAGCGCAGCTCCTCCTGCGGCGTGCTACCGCCGCGGAAGCCCTCGATGATCGCGTCGACCTCGGCCGCCCCGGCCACCGCGGCCGTGGAGCGCACGACCACCGCAGCCACGTTGGCCTCGACCGACGACGGGTCGCTGCGGTAGCGCTCGAAGAGATCGGCGACCTTGGCCTGGGCGTCGGCGTCGGCAGCCAGGCCCGCCATGGCGCCGATCAGGGCGCCGCGCAGCTCGCGGTACCTGTCGGTGTCGCCGGCCCGCTCCTCCCACGTGAGCCGCTCGAGCGCGGGGCCGACCAAGGCTCCGACCCGAGCCGCCAGCGCGGCGGACGCGGCCTCGTCGGTGACGATGCGGTCGAGCTGGTCGAGGCCGCCGATGATCCGACGCCAGACAGCGATGTCGTCCTCTTCGCGGAAGCCCTCGGCCAGGTCGAGGAACTCCTCAGCGGTCGCGGTGCCGGCCAGAACGGCCGCCCAGGTGTCGTCGACCAGGCCGTAGCGCTCCACGTCGGAGAGCTCGCCCACCCGCTCGACCAGGGCCGCTCGCAGCGGCGCCGAGAGGACGACCCGGTAGAACCCGTGGCCCTCCGCGTTGGCCACGACCCACTTGGCCGCGTCGGGCAGGTCGATCTCCAGCGCGTCGCCGTCGAGCAGGACGCTGCTCGTGACCACCTCGCCGTCGGCCAGCTCGTAGCGGACCCGCATCGGGACGGCCCAGCGCGTCGCGTCGGCCGCGTCGGCCCGGTACTGGAAGCGCTCCTGGGAGAGGTGCAGCACCCGCCCGTCGGCCCGCAGGTCGACCCGCACCAGCGGGTGGCCGCCCTGGAAGATCCACGAGTCCATGATGCGGCGCACCGGCTCGCCCGTGGCCTCCTCGATCGCGTCCCAGAGGTCGGTGGTCTCGGTGTTCGCGTAGCGGTGAGCCTTCATGTAGCGACGGATGCCCTCGCGGAAGGCCTCCTCGCCGAGGTACTGCTCCAGCATCCTCACCACCGCGGCGCCCTTCTCGTAGGTGAGGACGTCGAACATCCCCTCGGCGTCGTCGGGCGACACCACCGGGTACTCGATGGGGCGGGTTGTGGCCAGGGCGTCGGTGTCGAAGGCGGTGGACCGAGCCAGGCCGAAGCCGACCCAGCGCTCCCACTCCGGACGGAACGCGTCGGTGACCTTCAGCTCCATGAAGGTGGCGAAGGCCTCGTTCAGCCAGATGCCGTTCCACCACTTCATCGTGACGAGGTCGCCGAACCACATGTGGGCCAGCTCGTGGGCGATCACGTCGACCACGTTCTGCAGCTCGCTCTGGGTGGAGTGCTCGGGGTCGGCGAGCAGGAGCGTCTCGCGGAACGTGACGCAGCCGAGGTTCTCCATCGCGCCGAACGCGAAGTCGGGGATGGCCACGAGGTCCATTGAGTCGCCCGGGTACGGCAGGTCGAAGTAGTCGGCCAGGTAGCGCAGCGAGAAGTCGGCCACCTCCACGCCGAAGGGCGTGAGGTGGAGCTTGCCGGGCGGGCAGAGCAGCCGCAGCGGGGTGCCGGCCACGTCCTTCGCGTCGGTGGCCTCCAGCGGGCCGACGATGAACGCCACGAGGTAGGTGGACAGCACCATGGTGTCGGCGAAGCGGACCCGGCGGCGTCCGTCCACCACCTCCTCGGAGGTGATGGACGCGTTCGACACGGCGAAGAGCTCGGGGTCGACGTCGAGGGTGATCGCGAACACGGCCTTGAAGTCGGGCTCGTCCCAGCACGGGAAGGCGCGCCTGGCGTCGGTGGCCTCGAACTGGGTCGTGGCGATCACCTGCTCGGCGCCGTGCTCGTCGGTGAAGGTCGAGCGGTAGAAGCCCCGCAGCTTGTCGTTCAGCTGGCCGCGGAAGCGCAGCGAGACCGTGGCCTCGCCGGCCGGGAGCTCCTCCGGGAGCACGAGGCTGGCCCGCTCCCACTCCGGGTCGAGGGTGACGGCGGCATCCAGCTGGCGGCCGTCGGCTGTGGTGACCCACGCTTCGTCGACCTCGAGCTCGATGGCGTTGAGCACGACCTCGTTGGTGGAGCTCACCACCGTCACCGCGATGTCGACGTCACCGGTGAAGGAGGCCGACGGCAGGTCGGGGACCAAGCGGAGGTCGTAGCGCCGAGGCACCACCGTCCTCGGCAGTCGGTAGGGGTTGTCGTCAACCTGATCGAGGATCGCCACGGGCGGCAGGCTATCGGGGCCGATCCGGCCGAACCGGGAACCCCCGGCACCCAGCGCCTATAGCGTGGTCGCCCGTGACGGACCCCACCCCCACCCCCGAGGCCATCGACGTCGTAGGCATCGGCAACGCCCTGGTCGACGTCCTGAGCCACGAGGACGACGACTTCATCGCGGCCCACGAGCTCGTCAAGGGCGCCATGACCCTCATCGAGACCGAGCGGGCCGAGGAGCTCTACGCATCGATGGGGGAGTGCCTCGAGATGTCCGGCGGCTCCGCCGCGAACACCATCTCGGGCATCGCCAGCTTCGGGGGCACGGCTGCCTACATCGGGCGGGTGCACGACGACCAGCTCGGCGCGGTGTTCGCCCACGACATGCGCGCCACCGGGGTGCTCTACCGGTCCGCTCCGGCGACCGAGGGCCCGCCGACCGGTCGCTGCCTCATAGTGGTGACCTCCGACGCGCAGCGCACCATGAACACGTACCTCGGCTCCTCCGAGCTGTTCGGCCCGGAGCACGTCGACGGCGAGCTGATCGCCGCCGCTCAGGTCACGTTCCTCGAGGGCTACCTCTTTGATCGTCCAGAGGCCAAGGAGGCCTACTGGAAGGCCAGCCGGATCGCCCACGACGCCGAGCGGCGGGTCGCCCTCACCCTCTCGGACACCTTCTGCGTCGAGCGCCACCGCGCCGAGTGGCGCGACCTCGTGGCCGACCAGGTCGACATCCTCTTCGCCAACGAGGCCGAGGCCCTCTCGCTCTACGAGGTCGACACCTTCGAGGAGGCGCTGGCCGCCGCACGGGCCGACGTCGAGATCGCCATCGTCACCCGTGGGCCCGCCGGATCCGTCGTGGCACGCGGTGACGACGTGGTCGAGGTCGACGCCCACCCGGTCGAGGTGGTCGACACCACCGGCGCCGGCGACCTGTACGCCGCCGGGTTCCTCTACGGCTTCACCCACGACCGCGACCTCGAGACCTGCGGCAACCTCGGCTCGATCGCCGCCTCCGCCGTCCTCGGCCACACAGGCGCCCGCCCCGGCGCCTCGTTGGCCCAGCTGATCAGACCCCTCGGGTACTAGACGGGACAGAGCTGTGCTGGCTGGCGGGCTGGCATGATCTGTTGGTGAGCTCCTCCTTCGAGTCGGCGGATCCTTGGGCCTTGGTCAGCTCGGCGGCTGAGGCGATCGCGCTTCGGACCTCTGTGGAGCGGCACGACGTGCTCGTGGTGCTGGGGTCCGGGTGGGTGCCGGCGGCGGAGCGGTTCGGCGAGGTCACCGCTGAGGTGCCGGTGGCGGAGCTGCCAGGGTTCCCCTCGATCGGGGTCCCGGGTCACCAGGGCGTGCTGCGATCGATCGAGGCGCCGGGCGGTCGCCGGATCCTGGCCCTGCTCGGGAGGGTCCACGCCTACGAGGGTCACCCGCTCTCCACGGTCGTGCACGCGGTGCGCTCCTCGGTGCGGGCCGGGTGCAGCACGGTGGTGCTCACCAACGCCGCCGGCGGCCTGCGCGAGGGCATGGAGGTCGGTCAGCCGGTCCTCATCTCCGATCACATCAACCTCACTGGCCGCTCGCCGCTGAGCGGTGCGGCGGCGCCCGACGAGCTCGGTCTGCCCCGCTTCGTCGACCTCACCGAGGCCTACTCACGACGGCTGCGCGACCTCGCCCGCGAGGCGGATCCGGCCCTCGAGGAGGGCGTCTACGCCGGCCTCCCCGGACCCCACTACGAGACGCCGGCTGAGATCCGGATGCTGCGCACCCTCGGCGCCGACCTCGTCGGCATGTCGACGGTGCACGAGGTGATCGCAGCGCGCCACGTCGGAGCCGAGGTGCTCGGCCTGTCGCTCGTCACCAACCTCGCAGCGGGCCTCGGCGGTAGCAACCTCGACCACGCCGACGTGCTCGCGGCCGGGAAGGCCGCCGCGGAGCGCATGGGCGACCTGCTGGCGCAGGTCGTCGCCCGCCTCTGAGATGAGCGACTCGGCCGACCTCTCAGCGCTGGCGCGCGCGTGGGCCGACGAAGACCCCGATCCCGCCACCCGGGCCGTGGCCCTCGAGCTGATCGAGGCAGGCGACCCGGCACAGCTGCGCGACCACTTCGGGGAGCGCCTCCAGTTCGGCACGGCCGGGCTGCGAGGCGCGCTGGGCCCCGGCCCCAACCGCATGAACCGCGCTCTCGTGCGCGTCGCCACCGCGGGAGTCGCGGC
>DATCYI010000433.1:0-5311 GCA_036570385.1 Acidimicrobiales bacterium
TCACCCGAGGTCGGCATCGAGCCATGCAACCTCGTCGTCTCGCAGCGGGGCGCTGAGCTCGGCGCCGATGCGGTCCTGACGGAGCGCCCGAACCGCTAGGGAGACGGTGTTGCCGACCGTGGTCTGCAGCTGAGCGGCGAGCCGCTTGAGCTCTTCGTGCGTGGCGACGTCGATGCGAACGCTGGTGCTCTGCATGCAGATCAGCATACAAGGGCTGCGTGCGCCTCGGCGTCAGGTGGGGGTCTGCTGGTGGAGGGCGAGGCGCCACTTGCCTGCGCCGCGCACGTAGGTGCTGCTGATCAGCGCTGAGTAGCTCAGATCGCCCCGCGCGGCGCTGGCTCGGTAGGCGACCACGGCGCTCTGATCGGTCAGGGACACGACGCGCTCATCGTCGAGCTCGAACGACGACCACGGCTCGCCGCTCATCGACTCGATGGCGGCCTCGCGGTCCTCGATGACCAGCCCGCCGGGCAGGAGCATGAGGACGCTCGGGGCCAGGACCTCCTCGTAGAACGCGGCCGCCGTCTCGCCGTCGGTCGACAGCGCCTTCCACGCAGCGCGCTCCAGCTCGAGCAGCTCCTCTGTCGTCGTCATCGTCAGACCTCCTTCGCACGCCCTCAGCTTCCTCATCGTCGGAGGCACCCCTACCCCTACGCGTGCTCTGCACCCGACACCGGTGATCTGACGGTGTGTCAGACTCCGCGACATGCCCCAGGACGTGCCCGCATTCGAGTTCTCCGGCGAGGCGAAGCGCCTCCGTGCCTTCGTCTACGAGCACTGGTGCCGGACCGGGAACGGGCCCAACCTTCGCGCCGTGCACGAGGCAACAGGTCTCGACCGTCGCCAGATCGTGCAGGGCTACAAGGAGCTGCAGCTAGGCATCATCTGCGTGGTCGACCAGGAGGCCCAGAACGTCAACCTGCTCAAGTTCCAGCCGTTCTCGAGCTACCCCAGCCAGGTGGAGGTGTGGGTGGACGGGGCGTTCCACTCCCACGCCGGCTGCGCCCTGGAGTCGGTCGCCATCTCGAAGATGCCGCCCTTCGCCGGCAAGGAGCTGGCGCTGCGCAGCTACTGCTCGTGCTGCCTGGCGCCGATCGACCTCACCGCTCGCGACGGCGTGGTGCAAGCGCCCGAAGGCGTCTTGGTGCACATCTCGACCAGCCCCTGGGACTGGAACAACGACGACATCGTGCACCAGTGCGACTCCATGAACTTCGTGCTCGATGCCGCCCACGCCGACCGCTACGAGCGCATCGTGTGCCGCCGCGGCGTGCTCCTCACCATCGAGCAGACGACGCAGTTCGTGAAGGCGACCGGCGACTCCCGGATGCACGACTACGACTGGGGCCCGGCCACGTTGAACCCGAAGGCCGTGATCTTCGGGATGAAGCAGCTGGGTGTCGACGTGAGCGCCTGGACGGGGGAGCGCTCGGAGGTGCCAAGCGCCTGATGGTGGCGAGACCCGCCGATCCTGTGGGCTTCCTGAGCGTCGCGCCGCGGGCTGCGGCGTCGGGCCGGTAACCTCCGACGCGACATGGACAAGCCGATCCTGGCCCTCGTGGCCGTCGCGGCCCTGGTGGCGGCGGTCGTCTGGGGACGGTCCGCTCAGCGGCTGCAGCGCGTCTGGTTGCGCATCGAGGACGAGCTGGGCGCGGAGGCCGACGCGACCGTCCTCGCCCGCTCCGGGTACCGCAAGGAGCTGCACACGGTCACCCTCTACGCGGTCATCGCGGTCGCCTCCGCGATCGCGGCGGCGTGGGGCACCCGGGAAGCCGACTACTTCTTCGCGTTCGTGCTCATACCCGTGGGCCTGTCCGTCATCTTCGGGCGCGACTTCCGCCGCGAGGCCCGCCTGGCCGAGGACCGATCCCTCCTCGAGCGGCGAGCCGAGGAGGTGCTCTCGCAGGAGGAGCTGGCGCCGCGCAAGTGGGCCGCACGCCTCGCACCCGAGGAGCTGCCCGACTTCGCCGGCTTCGAGCTGGGCCGCGTCTACCAAGCCGGAACCGGGCTCATGGCCGGCGACTTCTACGACGTGTTCCGGGTGGCCCCCACCCGCATCGCCGCGGTGATCGGCGACGTCACCGGTCACGGCATCGAGCCGTCGATCACAGCCTTCCAGGCCAAGTACCTCCTCCGGGTGTTCCTGCGGCAGTTCCGCGATCCGGCTCAGGCGCTGGAGGAGCTGAACCGCCAGATGTCGGGCCTCGAGCGCCAAGAGGAGTTCATCTCGCTCTGCGTGGTCGTGTTCGACACCGAGGCCGCCACGCTGCGCGTGGCATCGGCCGGGCACCCAGCGGCCTGGCTCTGGCACGACCGCGAGGTGCGCGCCCTGCGGGCCACCGGGCCGCTCCTCATGCTCGACCCCGACGGCGGCTACACCAGCCGGGAGATCCCGCTAGATCCCGGCGACCTGCTCCTGCTCTACACCGACGGCCTGGCCGAGGCGCGCGCCGGCGACCAGCTCTTCGGCGAGGACCGCATCGCCAACACCTTGCGGCGCGATCCGGGCGTGGCTCCCGACGTCCTGTGCAAGTCGCTGCTCGAGGCCGCCCGCGACTTCGCCACCGAGCCGATGACCGACGACGTCGCCATCCTCGCCATCCGCCGTGGGTGACGAGCTAGCCCGCCGCACCGAGCGGGCCCTCGCCGGCAACCTGCACTCGCAGGCCGAGAAGCTGGAGAAGCAGGGCAAGCTCTTCGTCCGGGAGCGGATCGACCTCCTCGTCGACACCGGCTCGTTCGTAGAGGACGCCCTGCTCGCCAACACCGACGCCATCGACCTCCCCGCCGATGGCGTGGTGACAGGGGTCGCCACCGTCGACGGTCGACCGGTCTGCGTGATGGCGAACGACCCGACGGTGAAAGCCGGCTCGTGGGGGGCGCGCACCGTCGAGAAGATCGTCCGGCTCACGGAGCACGCGCTGCGCCACGAGCTCCCGGTCGTCTGGCTGGTCGACTCTGCTGGCGCCCGCATCACCGACCAGGTGGAGCTGTTCCCCGGCCGCAGGGGAGCGGGGCGGATCTTCTACAACCAGGTTCGGCTGTCGGGGAAGGTGCCGCAGATCTGCTGCCTGTTCGGGCCGTCTGCAGCAGGTGGCGCCTACATACCGGCGTTCTGCGACCTCGTGATCATGGTGGAGGGCAACGCCTCCATGTACCTGGGATCGCCCCGCATGGCCGAGATGGTGATAGGCGAGCACGCCACGCTCGAGGAGATGGGCGGCGCCCGGATGCACGCCACCGTCTCGGGCTGCGGCGACAACCTCGCCGTCGACGACGCCGACGCCATCGACCAGGCCCGGGCCGTGCTCGCCTACCTGCCCCGCACCTGGACCGAGGACCCGCCGCAGTACCAGCCCGTGCCGCCCGTGCGCGAGCTCACCGCCGACATGGTGCCGGTCACGGACACGCAGGGCTACGACATGCACGACGTCATCGACGCGCTGGTCGACGGCGAGAGCTTCTTCGAGGTCAAGCCTCTGTTCGCTCCCGAGCTGATCGTCGGCTTCGGGCTGCTCGAGGGCCGCCCGGTGGGCATCGTGGCCAACAACCCGATGGCGTTGGGCGGCACCCTCTTCGGCGACTCGGCCGACAAGGCCGCCAGGTTCATCTGGTGGTGCGACGCCTTCAACATCCCACTCGTGTTCCTGGCCGACGTGCCCGGGTTCATGATCGGCACGCAGGTGGAGCGCCAGGGCATCATCCGCCACGGCGCCAAGATGATCACCGCGGTAAGCGAGGCCACCGTGCCCAAGATCAGCGTGATCGTGCGCAAGGCCTACGGCGCGGGCCTCTACGCGATGTCCGGGCCGGCGTTCGAACCCGAGGCCACCATCGCGCTGCCCACCGCCAAGATCGCGGTGATGGGGCCCGAGGCGGCGGTGAACGCCGTCTTCGCCAACAAGATCGCCGCCATCGACGACCCCGCGGAGCGCGAGACCTTCGTCGAGGAGCAGCGCCGCCTCTACGAGGAGGACGTCGACCTGTTCCGCCTGGCATCGGAGCTGGTGATCGACGCGGTCGTCGACTTCGGCGACCTCCGCCACGAGCTCGTCACCCGGCTGGCTCGAGCGTCCGGCAAGGACCGCCACTTCTCGACCCGCCGCCACGGTGTTCCCCCCGTCTGACCGCCCGGCATCGCCAACCTGCGAACCTCCGTCGTCGAGGTGGCGACGCGTTGTCGCAGGTTCGCTGGGGTTCGTGGTCTGACCGGGAGCCCTTCTCAACCTGCGAACCTCCGTCGTCGAGTTGGCGTCGCGTTGTCGCAGGTTCGCTGGGGTTCGCGGTCTGACCGGGAGCCCTTCTCAACCTGCGAGCCTCCGTCGTCGAGGTGGCGACGCGTTGTCGCAGGTTCGCTGGGGTCGGGCGGCTCGGCTGGCTGCTGACGCGGGAGCGCGGCAAGGCTTGGCCGGTGACCCGGCCCCCCAGCTCGTCCGCCGCTCCCTCTCGGCCCGCAGAGGCCTGACATGCCGTGGTGCGAGACGTGCGATCGCTTCTACAACCCGAACACCCTGAACGCCGACGGCACCTGCCCTACGTGCGGCCGCCACGTGTCCGAGCCCACGGCGGTGGCAGAGGCCGACGAGGTCGCCACGCCGTGGCACTTCAAGGTGCTGCTGGTCGCGGTGGTCGGCTACCTGGGGTGGCGACTCATCGAAGGCATCATCTGGGTGGCCGAGAAGCTCTGACCATCGTGGACCCGCCACGCTCCCGGGTGGCCCGGGACAGCCACGGCGCGGTACGGTCACGAGCCCAATCCCGGGCCGTGGCGCAGTTTGGTTAGCGCGCTTGACTGGGGGTCAAGAGGTCGGAGGTTCGAATCCTCTCGGCCCGACCGGGAAGAAAGGGCCGCTGACCTGGGAGTTTCCAGGGAGCGGCCCTTTCGCATTCTCCGGCGAGGGGCTCTCCATGTCAGCGATTTGTCAGCGCCGGGGATCCCGGGTCAGCGCTCCGGTTCCACGGTGAGGAGTTCGTCGACCACGAAGTACAGGTCCATCAGCGGATCCTCGTCGCCGCTGCCCAGTTCTCCATCCGGCACGTCGAGCCAGGCGCTGACGTCGGCGGCGGCGTCCCGGATGCGGCCGATGGTGGCAGCGGCACGCATGACTGCGACCTCCGCTTCGAGCATCCGGCCCACGATGTCGAGTGGCTCGCCAGCGAGGTCGACTACATCAAGCTCGTCCCCACAGAGTGCACAGGCGGCCAGTACGCCCACCTCCATGCGTGCGCTCAGGGCGGCGATCTCCGCGGGCATCCCCTCCATGGCCTCGATCTCGGACATCATCGGGTTGCCTGCCCGAAGCCGGAAGGT
>DATCYI010000434.1:0-7401 GCA_036570385.1 Acidimicrobiales bacterium
GGCCGCGGTGGCGGCTACGGGCCGCTGCAGCCCGTGAAGGACGAGACCACCGGGCTGGAGCTGCTGAAGCTGCCCCGCGGCTTCGAGTACATCACCTTCGGCTGGACCGGCGACGTGATGTCCGATGGCACCGCCACGCCAGGCAGCCACGACGGCATGGCCGCGTTCGAGAAGCGTCGCCGGGGGCGCGGCGACAAGGGGCGAGGTGGTGACGACGACGGCGGTCGTGGCGGCCACGACCGCGAGCGAGACCACGACTTTCGCGACCGCCGCGGCCGGGGACGGCACCGCCACGACGACCTCGTCGTGCTCGTCCGCAACCACGAGCAGGGCAACGGAGCCCCGTTCGCGCCGGCAGCCGCGTCGTACGACCCGAGCTCGGCCGGGGGCACGACCACGCTCGTGTTCGACTCAGGCGCCGGTCGCCTCGTCGAGCACCACGCGAGCCTGAGCGGCACCATCCGCAACTGCGCCGGTGGCCCCACCCCGGCCGGCACCTGGCTCACCTGCGAGGAGACCACCCAGGTGAACCCGGACGGTACGCGCCACGGCTACGTGTTCGAGGTGCCCTCCCACGGGCTGGCCAGCGCCGAGCCCCTCCGGGGCATGGGGCGCTTCTCCCACGAGGCCACCGCCACCGACCCGCACACGGGCATCGTCTACGAGACCGAGGACGCCGGCGGCTCGGCGCTCTACCGGTACGTCCCCCGCCGCCGTGACGACCTGCGCGCTGGCGGAGTGCTCCAGGCGATGCGGCTCCAGGGCACCGACACGACCGTCCCCTGGGCGACGGGCATGAGCGCGAAGGCCGACTGGGTCGACATCGACAACCCTGACTGGGGGCCAGGCGAGCCCTCCTGCTGGGAGCAGGCTTCGGCCAAGGGCGCGGCGCGCATCATCCGCGGCGAGGGCCTCTGGTACGGCAACGGCGTGATCTACGTGGTGTCGACCAGCGGGGGACCGGCCGGCCAGGGGCAGGTGTTCGCCTACGACCCGCGCTCGCTGACGTTCTCCTGCGTGTTCGCGTCGCCGTCTCCCGACGTGCTCAACGCGCCCGACAACATCACCGTCAGCCCCCGCGGCGGGATCGTGCTCTGCGAGGACGGCAGCGGCCGCGAGTACATGCACGGCCTGACGCCCGACGGCGAGATCTTCCCCTTCGCCGAGAACAACGTGGTGATCACGCCGGAGCTGCGCGACGCGAAGGGCTACAGCGGCACCGACTTCACGGGCAGCGAGTGGTGCGGGGCCACCTTCGACCCCCGCGGGAGCTGGCTGTTCGTCAACATCCAGAGCCCCGGCTTCACCGCCGCCATCACAGGGCCGTGGCACCGGGGCGGCCTCTGAGGGCTGGCGCTACCGGGCCCTGACCGGACCTACCAGGCCTGGCGGGCCTTGCAGCTGACGCACATCTCCGCGGTGGGCAGCGCGTCGAGGCGCTCGTGACCGATCGGCTCACCGCAGCTCTTGCAGGTCTGCCAGGTGCGCGTCTCGGCGCGAGCGAGAGCAGCCTCGATCGCCTCGAGCACGTTCATCTCCTCGCCGATCTGCGCCCGGAGGCGGTCGCGCTCCACGACGCTGCCGTCGGCCTCGGAGCCCCCCTCGTCGTCGCCGGCACCCACGTCCTCGCCGGTGGTGATCAGCTCGTCGTAGCCGCGACGGAGGATCTCGAGCCGGGCCTCAGTGCTCTCGCGCAGAGCGGCGAGGTTGGCACGGTGCTTCGCTACGGTGAGCTTCGCGGCGGTGGGCATGCTGGCGTCTCCTGAGGGGTTCGGGCCGTAGAACCTACCGCCAAACCGTCGACAAGCACGATCGCACGTGCGCTTTTGCACCGATCTCTGCGCGGAAGGCACATCTCGCCTCGCGAAGGGGAAGGATGGGGGCATGACCGCGAACAGCTTTGATGCCCGGTCCGTGCTATCCGCTGGTGGCCGCGACCACGAGATCTATCGCCTCGACGTGCTGGGCGACGACGCCGCAGCGCTGCCGTACAGCCTCAAGGTCCTCCTTGAGAACCTCCTGCGCAAGGAGGACGGCGACACCGTCACGGCCGACGACGTGCGGGCCCTCGTCGCCTCGCAGGGAGACGGCGCCGAGCGCGAGATCTCCTTCATGCCCGCCCGGGTGCTCATGCAGGACTTCACAGGCGTGCCAGCGGTGGTCGACCTCGCCGCCATGCGCGATGGCATCGAGGCACTCGGCGGCGACCCCTCGAAGGTGAACCCGCAGATCCCGGCCGATCTCGTGATCGACCACTCGGTCACCGTCGAGGAGTACGCCCACGCCGGCGCCTTCGCGGTCAACGCGGAGGTCGAGTTCGAGCGCAACGCCGAGCGCTACCAGTTCCTGCGCTGGGGCCAGCAGGCCTTCGACGACTTCCGTGTCGTGCCGCCCGACACCGGCATCTGCCACCAGGTCAACCTCGAGTACCTGTCGCGCGTCGTGTTCGTCGACGAGGCCACCGGTCAGGCCTATCCCGACACCCTCGTGGGCACCGACAGCCACACGCCGATGGTGAACGGCCTCGGCGTCGTGGGGTGGGGCGTGGGCGGCATCGAGGCGGAGGCGGCGATGCTCGGCCAGCCGATCTCGATGCTCATCCCGAAGGTGATCGGCTTCAAGCTCTCGGGCGAGCTGCCCGAGGGCACCACCGCCACCGACCTGGTCCTCACCGTCACGGAGATGCTCCGGCGGCGCGGCGTGGTCGGCAAGTTCGTCGAGTTCTTCGGGCCGGGCGTGGCCAACGTGCCCCTCGCCAACCGGGCGACGATCGGCAACATGTCGCCCGAGTACGGCTCCACCATCACCGTCTTCCCGATCGACGACGAGACGCTGCGCTACCTGCGCCTCACGGGACGACCGGCCGAGGTGATCGACCTCGTGGAGCGCTACGCCAAGGAGCAGGGCCTCTGGTTCGACCCGGCGGCCACGCCGGCGTTCTCGTCAACCATCGAGCTCGACCTCAGCACCGTGGTTCCGAGCCTCGCCGGCCCGGCTCGCCCCCAGGACCGGGTCCGGCTCGACGAGGCCAAGGCTCGCTTCGTCGACGCCCTGCACACCTCGCTGCCCGACCTCGTGCCCGGCAGCCAGGACGACGCGGTCGACGAGACCTTCCCCGCGAGCGACCCGCCCTCGGCGGGCCAGTCGATGAACGGCGCCGGCGAGCCCGACGAGACCGCGGGCCGACCGCCGGCACCCGACGGCCCCGAGCGGCCGCACATGTCGGTCCCGGTCACGCTCGCCGACGGCCAGACCCACGACCTCGACCACGGCGACGTCGCCATCGCCGCCATCACGAGCTGCACGAACACGTCGAACCCGTCGGTGATGCTCGGCGCCGGGCTGCTGGCCAAGAGGGCGGTCGAGGCCGGGCTCAGCACCAAGCCCTGGGTGAAGACGTCGCTGGCACCGGGCTCCAAGGTGGTCATGGACTACTACGAGGCCGCGGGGCTCACGCCGTACCTCGAGCAGCTGGGCTTCCACCTCGTCGGGTTCGGCTGCACCACCTGCATCGGCAACTCGGGTCCGCTGCCGCCGGCGATCTCCGATGCGGTCAACGACAACGGCCTGGCCGTGGTGTCGGTGCTGTCGGGCAACCGGAACTTCGAGGGCCGGATCAACGGCGACGTGCGCATGAACTACCTCGCATCACCGCCTCTGGTGGTCGCCTATGCGCTCGCCGGAACCATGGACAAGGACCTCTACACCGAGCCGCTCGGCACCGGCACCGACGGTCAGGACGTGTTCCTACGCGACATCTGGCCCACCGCGGCCGAGGTGAGCGAGCTCGTCGAGTCGACGGTGCGATCGTCGATGTTCACCAAGACCTACGACGAGATCTTCGACGGCGACGAGCGCTGGAACAGCCTCGAGATCGCCAGCGGCGATCGCTTCGCGTGGGACGACGAGAACTCCACCTACATCCACCGCCCGCCGTTCTTCGACGGCATGCCGGCCACGCCCGAGCCGCTGCAGGACATCACCGGCGCCCGGGTGCTAGCCCTGCTGGGCGACAGCGTGACCACCGACCACATCTCGCCGGCCGGCGCGATCCGCGCCGACTCACCGGCGGGGCAGTGGCTCAGCGACCAGGGCGTCGAGCAGTCGTCCTACAACTCCTACGGCTCGCGCCGAGGCAACCACGAGGTGATGATCCGCGGCACCTTCGCCAACCCGCGCATCCGCAACCGGCTCGCGCCGGGCACCGAGGGTGGCGTGACCCTGCACCTGCCTGACGGCGACGCGGCCACGATCTACGACGCCGCGGTGCGCTACGCCGCCGAGGGCGTGCCGCTCGTGGTGATCGCGGGCAAGGAGTACGGCTCCGGATCGTCTCGCGACTGGGCGGCCAAGGGCACGGCGCTGCTCGGGGTGCGGGCGGTGCTGGCCGAGAGCTTCGAGCGGATCCACCGGTCGAACCTCATCGGCATGGGCGTGCTGCCGCTCGAGATGCCCGAGGGGGAGACGGCGGAGTCGCTCGGCCTGACCGGCCACGAGGTGATCGACGTGGTCGGCCTGGCCGGCCTCGGCGAGGGCGACCCGATGCCACGCCGGCTCGAGGTGCGGGCCGGCGAGGTCTCGTTCACCGCCACGGTGCGCATCGACACCCCGAAGGAGGCCGACTACTACCGCCACGGCGGGATCCTGCAGTACGTGCTGCGCCAGCTCGCCGCGGCCTGAGCCCGCGGGGGACCATGACTGTCATGGCCCTCGGGGCGATTTCGCATGGCCCGATCGGGTCATAGGCGAAAGGTCCGTCAGACCACTCCAGTGGTGCACGTGCACTGCCGAAAGATGTGTCATGCGTCACGACACCTTCTCGGTTCCCTCAGTGTTGGACACGGCCGAGCCGGGCGCGGACGGTGAGGTGGAGCGCTGGGACGGCGACGCCTTCAGCGCCGTCGACGGGTCGCTCTCCACGCTCGTCATGCAGCTGGTGCGGGCCCTGGTCGGCCTGACGATCGCCTACCTCATGGGCCGCGTGCTGAGCGACGAGGTCTTCCACCTCTCCGACAGCGAGGCCGGGGTCGGTGCCGCCACCGCCATCCACGTCGCCCTGTCCGGGGTGGCGCTGTTCCTCACCTCGGCCCGCCCGATCCGTCGTGATCTCAGCGTGCAGCGCTCGACGATCGCCGCCAACGAAGCGGCGATGCTGCAGCGGGTCGCCCAGCAGGCCTTCCTGCGTGACGTCCACGACGCGCTCGAGATGAGCGAGACGGAGGGCGACGCGCTCGACGTGGCCGGTGACGCCATGGCCGAAGCTCTCCCCGGGCCGGCGGAGCTGCTGCTCGCCGACGCCAGCCGGGCCCATCTGCGCCGTGCCGCATCTGCCACCGGCAGCGAGGCTCCGGGCTGCGGCGTCGAGACCCCTTGGGGCTGTCCGGCCGTGCGCCGTGGCCGCACCCTCACCTTCGATCGCTCCGACCACCTGGGCGCCTGCCCCCGGCTGCGCGACCGAGGTGGCGACCCGTGCTCGGCGGTGTGCGTGCCGATCACCATCCTCGGCACGCCGACTGCGGTGATCCACGCCACCGGGCCAGTGGCTCCGGACACCTGGGACCACGAGACCATCGACCGCCTCGAGGGCGTCGCCGTGCAGATCGGCACCCGCCTCGGAGTGCTGCGGGCCATGACCAAGTCACAGCTTCAGGCCGAGACCGATCCGCTGACCGGACTGCTCAACCGTCGGGCCATGGAGGAGCGGGTGCGAGCGCTCCGCCAGCAGGACATGCCCTTCGCGCTGGCCATGGCCGACCTCGACCACTTCAAGCGCCTAAACGACGCCTTCGGCCACGAGACCGGCGACCGGGCGCTCCGCAGCTTCTCCCACATCCTGCGCGAGTCGGTGCGTGACGCCGACATCGTCGCCCGCCACGGTGGCGAGGAGTTCGTGATCGTGCTGCCCGGGCTCGACGCGCTGGCAGCGATGCCGATCCTGCACCGGATCCGCGAGCAGCTCCGTGAGAACGTCGGCAACGCGCTGCTCCCGTCGTTCACGGTGTCGATGGGCGTCGCCGACTCCACCTTCTCGCCGCTGCTGAGCGACGTGCTGCGCGCGTCGGACAACGCGCTCCTCCAGGCCAAGACCGAGGGCCGCGACCGCCTGGTGATCGCTGACCTGCCCGCCGGCGACGAGGCACCTGTCGACGTCCACACCTGAGCCCTGACAGGCTCGCAAGCCGGACCTAGAGGCGGATCAGCTGGCGAGGCCCACCGGGCAGGACACACCCGTGCCGCCGATGCCGCAGTAGCCCGCGGGGTTCTTCGACAGGTACTGCTGGTGGTAGTCCTCGGCGTAGAAGAACGCGACCGGGGGCTGACTGTCGGTGGCGCGGATCTCGGTGGTGATCTCGCCGTAGCCGGCCGCGGTCAGGCGCTCCTGGTAGGCCGCCCGGGTGGCCTCGGCAGCGGCCAGCTGCTCCGGCGTGGTGGCGTAGATCGCGGATCGGTACTGCGTGCCCTGGTCGTTGCCCTGGCGCATCCCCTGCGTGGGGTCGTGGCCCTCCCAGAAGGCACCGAGCAGCTCGGCGACCGAGAGCTTGGCCGGGTCGAACACCACGAGCACGACCTCGGTGTGACCGGTGCGTCCGCTGCACACCTCTTCATACGTCGGGTTGGGCGTGTAGCCGCCGGCGTAGCCCGCTGCGGTGGTGACGACGCCTTCGAGCTGCCAGAAGATCCGCTCGACACCCCAGAAGCAGCCCATGCCGAGGATGATCTGCTCGGTGCCCTCGGGGAACGGCGGGGTGAGCGGAGCGCCGTTCACGTGGTGCTGGGTCGGCACGGGCATCGTCTCGCCACGGCCGGGCAGGGCGTCTTCGGCGGTGATCATGGAGCTCTTGTCGCGTCCGAACAGCATGCGTCCAGGCTACGACCCCCCGGGCGCTCTCGCTCGGCGCGCCGCCTCGGGCCAAGGCGGCCCCGCGGGGCTGTCGGAGGCGCTGCGTAGGGTGTCCGGGTGGTGTCTGCCCCTGGTCCCGTCGAGCTCGGCCGCGCTGTCCTGGTCGATGCCGGGGCCGCCTCACCGGAAGGCTGGGAAGGCGCGGATCGGATCTGCATCGACGACGGCGCGCTGGCCGCTCCGGCCGAGGTCGTCGGCCGGCTGCACGACGCGTGGTCCGATCGCACGCCTGTCGTCATCGAGCTGGCGGTGGACCCCGGTCGGTTCCGTGCGCCGGTCAGCCACGGCTCACCTCTGTGGGAGGTCGGTCCCGACTTCCACGACTGGGCCGACCGATTCCACTTCCTCGTCTGGGCCAACAGCTACGACGCCCGCGGGGGTGGCGAGCCGATCTGGTGGTGGGCTCGGAAGGCGTCCCGGTTGGGCGCGGTCGAAGGAGGCCCGGCCGACGTCACGCTGCCCGACGGCACGCCGGCATGGATCGACGGCGGCCCCCGCGC
>DATCYI010000435.1:0-1505 GCA_036570385.1 Acidimicrobiales bacterium
GCTGGCGCCGATCTTGCGGGGGCGAGCCCAGCTCGATCGCAGCGCCAGCGCGACGAGCAAGACCCCGAAGGCTCCGCCGTAGGCGAGCAGCCACGGCGGCGCCGGCAGCTCACCGCCCTGCACGGAGTGGGCAGCAGCCGGCTCCGCGGCCAGGAAGGTGAGGGCGAAGGCGCATGCGGCTGCAGCGACCGCGGTCCGCGCCGCCCGACGCACGACCGACGAGGACATGGTCGCCGATCGTACGCGGCGGATGGTCGGGAACACATCTCGCCCTTGGGCGGTTGGACGGGTGCAGAGGTTGGTAGCGGTGCCTCGGCACGCGCGACCATTGCCGCTCACCCCCGGAGGACGAGAACCGCTGTGTTGGACGAAGCCAAGGTGCGAGCCACCATCGAAGCGATCCGCCCGGCCATCCAGGCCGACGCCGGCGACATCTTCCTGCGCGGCGTGAACAGCGACACCGGTGTGGTCGAGGTCGAGCTGGTAGGTGCGTGCGTCAGCTGCCCCGCCTCCACCGTCACGCTCAAGGCGGGCATCGAGCGGATCCTGAAGGACCGCATCGAAGGCGTCACCGAGGTGGTCAACGTCGGCGAGACGGTCCTCGGCGAGACGCCCGTCTCCCTGTAGCTCGGGCTCAGGCGGATCGGCCGGCACTACGGTCTGAGCGGACATGCCCTCCGCTGCCCCCGTCGCCGAGCTGCTCGACCAGGCCCGAGCGGGTCGGCGCGCATCGCTGGCCCGGCTCCTATCGGTCGTCGAGCGGGGCGGACCGCCGGCTCGCGAGCTCGGGCGGCTCACCCACCCGCTCGGCGGTCAGGCCTACACGGTGGGCATCACCGGTGCTCCGGGCGCGGGCAAGTCCACGCTGACCAGTGCCCTGGTGGGGGAGGTGCGTGGCGACGGCGAGGCGGTGGCCGTCCTGGCGATCGACCCGTCCTCGCCGTTCTCGGGCGGCGCCATCCTGGGCGACCGGGTGCGGATGCAGGACCACACCGGCGACCCCGGCGTGTTCATCAGGTCGATGGCCACGCGCGGGCACCTCGGCGGCCTGGCGCTCTCGACGCTCGAGGCGATCCGGGCGCTCGACGCCGCGTGCTGGCCGTGGGTGGTCGTGGAGACGGTCGGGGTCGGGCAGGTGGAGGTCGACGTCGCCGGCGCCGCCGACACCACCGTCGTGGTCGTGAACCCCGGCTGGGGCGACGCCGTCCAGGCCAACAAGGCCGGGCTGCTCGAGATCGCCGACGTCTTCGTGATCAACAAGGCCGACCGTCCGGGTACGAAGGAGACCCGCCGCGACCTCGAGCGGATGCTCGACCTCACGGGCACCAGCGGCTGGCGCCCGCCCGTGGTGGCCACCACCGCCTCCACCGGGGAGGGCGTCGACGAGCTCTGGTCGGCGATCCGCGCGCACCGGTCGCACCTGGAGGAGTCGGGGCAGCTGTCGGCTCGCCGGGCGGCACGCATCGGCGACGAGCTCACCGAGATCGTCGCTGCCCTGCTGCGCG
>DATCYI010000436.1:0-9205 GCA_036570385.1 Acidimicrobiales bacterium
GCGACTGCCGCTGCTCCGGCCAGCCGCTCCTCGCGCCGGGCCTTGTAGCGCAGGACGTCCCTGGCCTTGAGTCGACGGTGAGTGCCGACGAGGTGGCCGGGGAGGTTGCCGCTGTCGATCATTCGGACCACGTACGTGCGGATCGCGGCCCATGGAGTGGTGGAAGTGAGGGTGTGACCCTCGGTGCTCGTCGCCGACGTTAGGCGGCGGTGATCTCGTTGGTGGTGGTCACCTCCTGGGGCTGGTCGATTTGGGCCATGGAGCCCTCGGAGAGGTAGCGGCGGTCGGTGGCGGCCCAGTCGTCGTGTTGCTCGACGAGGACCGCTCCGACGAGGCGGATCACCGAGGCGTCGTCGGGGAAGATGCCGACCACGTTGGACCGGCGCTTGATCTCCTTGTTGATCCGCTCGAGCGGATTCGTGGAGGCGATCTTGCGCCAGTGAGCTCGGGGGAACGCGGCGTAGGCGGTCACGTCCGTCTCGGCGGCCTCGAGGATGGCGGCAGCCTTGGAGAAGCGGGGTTCGAGGATCCCGACGACCTCACGGAGCTGCGCCCGGGTGGCATCGAGAGTGTTCTGAGCGAACACCGTGCGCACGGTGGCGGCGACCATCTCCTTGGACGCGGAGGGGACCGCTGCGAGGATGTTGCGCATGGTGTGGACCTTGCACCGCTGCCAGGACGCTCCTTGGAACACTCGGGCGATGGCCGCTTTGAGGCCGGCGTGAGCGTCGGAGATCACCAGTCGCACACCGCTCAGGCCCCGGTCGCGCAGCGTGCGGAGGAACGCCGTCCAGAACACCTCGTCTTCGCTGTCGCCGACGTCGAGGCCTAGGACTTCACGGTTCCCGTCGGTGGTGACGGCGGTGGCGACGATCACCGCCCGCGACACGATGCGGTGATCATGGCGGGCCTTGATGTAGGTGGCATCGAGGTACACGTAGGGCATGGCCATGTGATCGAGCCGGCGGGTCCGAAACGCGGTGATCTCATCGTCGATCCCCGAGCAGATTCTCGACACCGTCGACTTCGACACCCCCGAGTCGCAGCCCAACGCCCGGACCAGATCATCGACCTTCCGGGTCGAGGTGCCGGTGATGTACGCCGTCATGATCACCGCCCACAGGGCGCGGTCGACCCGGCGGCGCGGTTCGAGCAGCGACGGGTAGAACGACCCCACCCGCAACTTCGGGATCCGCAGCTCGACATCCCCAGCGGGGGTCGACAACGTCCGGGGCCGGGCCCCGTTGCGCTGGTTGAGCCGGGACTCGGTTCGCTCATGGGGTTCCGCCCCGATCGCCGCGGTGAGCTCCGCGTCGATCAGATCCTGCATGCCCCGCTCCACCAACCGGCGGAACAAGTCGGTCGCATCCGCGTCCCCCAAGCGCGCGACAAGGTCAGCAACTCGGGCATCATCTTCATGGGCCATCGCGTGGTCATCTCCTTCAGTGACTACCTGCCGGTAATCACCGAGAGTCACGCGATGGCCCACCCAACAGGTGGACCCCCGACCTCACTTCCACCACTTCCTGGGACACGAACTACGTGCGGCTGATGCCAAGGAGAACCACTTGCGTTCGCTGAGCCGCCGACAATCCCTCCTTATGTCGTACGCCGATCTTCGTTGACTCGATTCACGAGAGCTCTGGGCGACAGCACTGCCACCTCGTTCACGTCCTCGAGGTCACCGTCACCGGAGCACAGCACGTCAGCTTTGGCTGCCTTGGCGAGAGCTACCAGGTAATCGTCACTCGGATCTCGGGTGACCGACGGAACGTCGAGGGGGTCGGGAACCTGGAAGGCGATGACGCGCAGGTCCGCCACATATCGGTCGAGGTCTTCTCGAGTGCGCCAACGCAGGAAGCGATCGCGAACCAGCACACCCTCCAGCTCGCCGTGGAGATGCGGACACGAGATCATCCGAACAGCTCCTGACCGCACGAGATCTAGGACCCGTCGAGCCGTGCCATCGGTGAGGACGGCGGAGACCAAGACGTTCGGGTCGATGACAACGGAGAGCCGCTCGGGCACGTCCGGCGATCAGTCGCGATCGTGTCGGAAGGCGGCCAGCTCCTCGTTCGCGATTTGCAGCGCGTCAGCCTCGCTCAAGGGCTCGGCAACGCCAGCGTCCTGCTCGCGGAGGTCATCGAGCAGCTCGCCCAGGTCAGCGGCGACAACAAAGCGTTGGATCGCTTCAGAGATCACCACCGAGACGTCAACCCCGCGCCGTTCGGCCTCACGCCGCGCTGCGTCAAGCGCCTCGGCGCTCACATCGACCGTTGACATGGCCTCAAGGCTACCGCGACGCCTCATCTGACGGCCCGGAGCAAGCACACGGCGACATCGGGCTGCGTCACGAAGCCAGCCGCATGACGCGTACGGAGTCCCCGATCTCCGATGCGACCGAGCCGGTACGTCACGACAGCGACAATCCGTGTCCGCCGACGTCGCGGTCGCTGCTTTGGTACTAGGTAGGTACTAGAACTCGGCGGACTCGTAGGTAATCGCCGGACCGGGGCGAAAGAGTTTCCCCGGTCAGAGCAGGTGCGAGTCTCGCCGAACGGGTTCTCCACAGCATGGACATCTTCGAGGGCACCGGGCAGATCCAGCAGCTCGTCATCTCGCGTGCCATCAGCGGCCTGCGCATCGAGTAGCCCTGACCCGCGGGTTCGCCTCGTGCGCGTCACCTGCTCCGCTCGAAGCCTGCCGCTCCCGTCGGTCCGCGCCCGGGTTCGACCGTCGGCTGAGGCATGCTCGAGCCCATGGCCATGACCTATGGGATCCACCTGCCGCAGTACGGGCGCGTCGCCTCGGGGGAGGCGGTCAGCCGGGCGGCGCGGCACGCCGAGGAGCTCGGCTTCGCCGATGTGTGGGTGAGCGACCACGTCGTCCACCCGGCGGAGCAGAGCTACCCGTCGCCGTTCCTGCTCGACCCGTTCGCCACGCTCAGCTGGGCGGCGGCGGTGACCGAGCGGGTGCGGCTCGGCACCAGCGTCCTCGTGGTGCCGCAGCACAACCCGGTGTGGCTGGCCAACCACCTCGCCTCGGTCGACCAGATGAGCGGCGGCCGGCTCATCGTCGGCGCCGGGGTGGGCTGGAGCGAGCGCGAGTACGAGGCGCTCGGCCAGGGCTTCGGGGACCGGGGCCAGCGGATGGACGAGATCCTCGACCTCCTGCGAGCGGCGTGGCGAGACGATCCGGTGACCTTCGCCGGCGAGCACTACCCGCTGACCGACATCCGGTTCCTGCCGAAGCCGGCGCACGACATCCCGATCTGGATCGGCGGGGGCGTGGAGGCCTCGTTCCGCCGAGCGATCGACAAGGGCGACGGGTTCCACGTCGTCGGCCTGAAGCCGTCCGACCTCCCGCCGATCGTCGAGCGCCTGCGACGCGACCGTCCGGAGCCGGAGTTCACGATCTCCGCACGCACCGGCTGGGACCCACAGGGGATGGATCCGGGGGTGATCCGCGAGGAGGGCGACGCCTTCGAAGCCGCCGGCGTGCAGCACATGGTGGCGGCTCCGTGGCAGAAGGACCTCGATGCCTGGCTCCGCTCGATGGACCTCCTGGCGGAGATCGTCGGCCTCTGACCCGACGCCGGCAGCGCGCCGGGTCAGGCCGTCGAGGCCCAGGCGGCGAGCTTGCGCATGCGGGCGTGCTCGTCGGGCGACATGTTGGTGTCGGTGAGGCGGTGGTCGACGGCCGCTGGGATGGCTCGCCGGGCTGCTGCGGCGTCGACGCGGCTGAGGAAGGAGCGCAGCAGGATCCGCCGACCGATCGGCACGATGAACCGATCGATGCCGGCCATCGGCGGCGTGGCGCAGGCGAACAGGACCCAGGTGTCGGCGACGTCGAAGGCGGGGTCGCCAGCCGACGCGTTCGACCAGTCGATGACCATCGGGCCGTCCGGCGTCATCATCACGTTCATCGGGTGGAGGTCGCGGTGCACGAGCCGGTCGCCAGGCAGCGGCGCCTCCCGGAGGCCGGCCGGGGCGGCGATGCGGTGGAGCCGCTCGTGGAGCTCGGCGAGCAGGTGGCCTGAGCGCCGGAGCGGGAAGGGCGGCTTGCCGACCTGCTCCATCATCGTCGGGCCCGCGAGCCGGTCCATGACGAGGTAGCCGTCACCGGCGTCGTGGACCTCCGGGCACGGGTAGTCCTGGGACCGGACGTACCGCATGATCTCGGCCTCGGCGACGAGCGATCGCCCGTCCCGTGCCACGCGGAGCACCTTGTCGGGCCCGTGCTCGAAGATCTGGCTGTCGCGCCCCTCAGCCAGCTTCGGTCCGATGGGTCGCATGACTGCAGTCTGTCGCAGCCCCACGGACGCGAGTGCCCTCGCGCCGCTGCCGGCGGCTCTACGGTGCTCGGCGTGGAGCGACGTCGGTCAGCCGGGGGCGTTCTCGGGGACGAACTGGCTGGCGATGAAGGTGGCGCCCTGCGGATCTCGGATGACGGCGTGGCGGACCCACGGCGCGTCGACGGGACCATGGAGCACCTCGGCGCCGAGCTCGGAGGCCAGCGCCGCGGTGGCCTCGACGTCGTCGGTGGCGAAGGTGACGTCCCAGTGCGGCGGCGTGTCGTCGCCGTCCGCGATCGGCTGCAGCTGGGCGACGACGTCGACGAACCCATCCGGCGCACCCGCCTCGGCCGCCGACGCCTTGAGCCCCGGCATGCCCTCCTCGAGGTGGTCGCCGTAGCCGGAGAGCATCCACATGGGGCTGCCCGGGATCGGGAGGTGCTTCCACCCGAACACCTCGCCGTAGAAGCGCTCGGCGGCGGCGACGTCGCGACTGGCGAGGCCGTTGAAGATCACCGCGCCGTGCTCGTTCACGACCTTCGAGCCTCCGTGCTCGCGCGCCTGCCACACGGAGAAGGCCGCGCCCTCCGTGTCGGCGAGGATGGCCATGCGGCCGGCGCCGGGCACGTCGAAGGGCTCGGCGACGACCGACCCGCCGGCCCGCACGACTGCCTTGGCGGTGGCGTCGGCATCGTCGACCGAGATGTAGGTGGTCCACGCCGGAGAAGCCGGTGCCCCCTCGGGGACGGACGAGATGGCGCCGACCGGACCGCCGCGGATGGTTGCGGTGAGGTAGCTGCCCTCAGCGCCGTCGGGCATGGACTCCTCGAGCTGCCAGCCGAAGAGCCCGCCGTAGAACTCGGCCGCCTTGGCCGGGTCGGGCTGGTTGGTGTCGACCCAGCAGGGGACCCCGGGGATGTAGCCGTCGCGCTCGGACATGTCACTCGTTCCTCTCGTCGTGTCGGTGCACCGTACGGAGGTGTCGATGACAGGGAGTGTCAGCGATCGCTCGCTACTCGTCGAAGAACGTCGTCACGCAACCCTGAGGTCCACCTTGATGTTGTCTCGGGTGGCGTTCGAGTAGGGACAGACCTGGTGGGCCATGTCCACCGCCCGCTGGGCGTCGTCGGGGCTGGCCTGCGGCAGGCTCACGTCGAGCTCTACGGCGATCCCGAAGCCGCCGCCCTCGGTCGAACCGAGGTGGACCGTGGCGGAGACGGCGGAATCGGTGACGTCGATGTCGGCTTGGCGCGCCACCAGCCGCAGCGCCGAGTGGAAGCAGGCGGCGTACCCGGCCGCGAAGAGCTGCTCGGGGTTGGTGGCACCGCCCGGTCCACCGAGCTCCGTCGGAGTCAGGACAGGCAGGTCGATGAGCCCGTCATCGGACTGGACCTGTCCGTTGCGGCCGTCGCCGGTGGCGTGGGCGGTCGTGCTGTAGATGGGGGTGATCGTCGTCATGGCTCGATCATATTGCGCACAATAAGATTTCCCACAAGATATGATCGTGACATGGCCCGTCATGCCCAGCTCGAGCTCGACCTCCAGCTCTGCTTCCCGCTCTATGCAGCCTCCCGCGCGCTCACCCGTGCCTACGCGCCCCTGCTCGGGGCCCATGACCTCACCTATCCGCAGTACCTCACCTTGCTCGCCCTCTGGTCCGGCTCGGAGCCGATGTCGGTGGGCGATCTCGGCGACCGCCTTCGGCTCGACTCCGGCACCCTCACCCCGCTGCTCAAGCGGTTGGAGGCGGCTGGGCTCGTGAGCCGCCTGCGGGACCCGGCCGACGAGCGGCGGGTGCTCGTCTCCGTCACCGCCGCCGGCGACGCGCTGCAGGACGAGCTCGCCCACGTCCCAGGGGCCGTCATCGAACGGGTCGGCATGGGAGCGGAAGAGTGGATGGCGCTGCGTCACGGCCTCGACCGGCTGCTTGCCGCAGTCGACGCCGCCGAGGGGGTCGCGCCGTGAGCGGCGACCGACTGCGCACCGCCGCCCGTTGGCTGCTCGGCCTCGCCCTGCCCGGCGCAGGCATCGGCCACCTCACCACCCAGCGCGAGGAGTTCCAGGCGCAGGTGCCTGACTGGTTCCCCATCGACGCAGACCTGGTGGTCCTCGCGTCCGGCGTCGTGGAGATCACGCTGGGCGTCGCGCTCCTGCTGCTCGGTCGTCACAGGGTCGCAGTCGGGTGGGTGGTGGCGGCGTTCTTCGTGGTGATCTTCCCGGGCAACATCGCCCAGCTCGTCGAGGGGACCGACGCCTTCGGCCTCGACTCCGACGGCGCCCGGTTCGGGCGACTCTTCTTCCAGCCGGTGCTCATCGCCTGGGCGCTGTGGTCGACCGGCGCGTGGCGGGCCTGGCGCGAGCAGAGGACCGCCGTCGCCCCGGCCTGAGCCGGCGTCAACTGCGGGAAACATACGGCGCCGTAAACCCATTGGTGGGTTTACGGCGCCGTCTATCCAGATCTCGATCTTCCTCGCTCGGGGTCAGGTGGTGACGAGCTGGCGCTCTGGCTCCGCGATGACCTCGGGCGGCGTCGGCGCGGCCTCTAGGTCGAGGTGCGGAAGCGCCCGGTCGAGCCAGGTGGGCAGCCACCAGTTGGCCCGGCCCAGGAGGCTCATCGTCGCCGGCACGAGGACCATGCGGACGAGCGTGGCGTCGATCAGCACCGCCACGGCCAGACCGACGCCGAAGAGCTTGCCGTTGGGATCGTCGCCCAGCACGAACGCCCCGAAGACGCTGATCATGATCAGAGCAGCCGAGGTGATGACCCGCGCCGTGCTCGAGAGCCCCCGGACCACGGCCTCATGGTTGTCACCGGTGGCCACGTACTCCTCCCGCACCCGGGACAGCAGGAACACCTCGTAGTCCATCGAGAGCCCGAAGAGGATGGCGAACATGATGAGCGGGAGGAACGGGTTGATCGGCATCGTGCTGTGCAGCCCGATGAGCGACGCTCCCCAGCCCCACTGGAACACGGCGACCAGCACGCCGTAGGCGGCGACGATCGACAGCAGGTTCATGATCGCCGCCTTCAGCGGGACGAGGACCGAGCGGAACACGATCATCAGCAGGACGAACGACATCGCCACGACCGCCGCGATGAACACGGGCAGCCGGTCCGTGATGCGGTCGGTCAGGTCGGTGACCATGGCTCGGCCGGTGAGGGAGACCCGGGCGTCGGTGCCCTCGACGGTGGCCGGGAGGACGTCGGCCCGGAGGTGGCGGACGAGGCGGTCCGTGGCCTCGTCCTGGGGAGCCGTCGTGGGGTTCACGGTGAGGACGGCCGCGTCGCCGGTGTCGTTGAGGGTCGGCGCGGTCACCGCGGCGACACCAGGGTCGGACCGCAGGGCGTCAGCGACGCGCTCGAGGACGACATCGGCACCGGATCCGGGCAGCTCGACGACTACCAGGATCGGGCCGTTGAAGCCGGGCCCGAAGCCGGCGGCGAGCTGGTCGAAGGCGACGCGTTGGGTGGTGCCGGTCGGGGCGTTGCCGTCATCGGGCACCCCGATCCGCATGTCGAGGGCCGGGATGGCGATGGCGACCATGGCGGCCAGGCCGACGACGGCGTAGCGGACCGGGTGGCTGCCGACGTGGTGGGCCCATCGCCCGGCGGCCGTCTCCGCGGCGGGCTTGGCGACGTGGGTCTTGCGGTGGATGGAGAGCCGATCGATCTTCGTGCCGGCGAGGCCCATGAGGCCCGGCAAGAGCGTGACGGCAGCGATCATCGAGACCGTCACCACCAGCGCCACCGCCGCACCCATGCCGCTGATGGCGGGCAGGCCGGCCAGGAAGAGCCCGAGGATGGCGACCACGACGGTAGTCCCGGCGAAGAGCACTGCCTGGCCCGCCGTGGCGACGGCGGTGCCGGCGGCATCCTCGACGCTCATGCCCTCGTGCAGGTGCTGGCGGTGCCGCGTGACGATGAACAGCGCGTAGTCGATGCCCACGCCGAGGCCGATCATGGCGCAGAGGATGAGGGAGAACTCGGGGATGTCGAGCACCGAAGCCAGGACGCCGACGCCAGCGGCGCCGACGAAGATGCCGAACAGCGCGGTGGCGATCGGGAGCCCCATGGCCACGACCGAGCCGAAGGCGACCAGCAGCACGATGATGGCCACGCCGACACCGATGAGCTCGCTGCTCGGGTCCGCCTGCGCGAGCAGGGCGAGCGCGCCCGTGAGCTCCACCTGCAGGCCGTCGGCGCTGGCGGTGTCGGTGACGGCCATGGCGTCGTCGAGCTGCGCCGAGGTGAGCTGCTCGAGGTCGTAGGTGACGTCGAGGTAGGCGGTCTGGCCGTCGGCGCTGACGGCGGCGGCGCCCGGAGCGAGGGGGTCGGTGACGTTGACCACGTCGGCCCCGGCGGCCAGGCCGGTGCGGATCTGCTCCACGGCGGCGGCGTGGTCGGCGTCGAGCCGCCCGTCGTCGGTGTGCACGACGATGCGGGCGGACAGGCCGCCCTGGCTCGGGAACCGTGCGCTCAGGACATCCGCGGCGTGCTGGGACTCGACGCCCGGGACGCGCTCGCTGTTCTCGAACTGGCCGCCGAGGCTGCCCTTCAGGCTGACGACGGCGACGGCGACCAGCAGCCAGAGGCCGAGCACCCGCATCGGGTGCCGGGCGCTGGTGCGGCCTAGGCGGTAAAGGAATGCGCTCATTGGGTCCTCCTGGGATCACCCCGCAGCTGCGGGACAGGAGCACCCTCCATGGGCGCGCTGATCTGGGGCTGCGCGCTCGCTGACTCCGGTGCTTGTGCCGAGGGAAGGCGGCGTCAGCGGGGGACGATGACCGATTCGTCCAGGGCGCGCAGGCTGGCCGCGTCGTGCTCGGCGGTGAAGCGCTCGAGGCCGAGGTGCGCCACCGCCGCCGCACGAACGTCGTCGCGGTCGGCCTCGAGCAGCGGCGGCAGGTGCG
>DATCYI010000437.1:0-11809 GCA_036570385.1 Acidimicrobiales bacterium
AGCTCGGCGCCGAGCTGCTCGACCAGGCGGTCGTACACCGCCACGATGCAGGCGTCGAGGTCGTCGAAGCTCTCGTAGAAGTAGCGCGGGTTGAGCCTGGCGGCCTGGCACACGGCTCGAACGGTGGTGCCGTCGGTGCCCTCGGTGCCGAGCAGCTCGAACGCCGCGTCGAGCAGGAGGGTGCGGCGCTCGGCGGCTCGCTCCTCAGGAGCGAGGCCGACCCAGCGGGTGGGGGCACGGGAGGCGGGGGCGGAACTTGGCAACGTCCGTTACCATATCCTATGTTTCTGGAAACGCCCGTTGCCATCACGGGATGCACGGGGGAAGGTGGGGACATGGGCCAGCACGTGGTGATCGTCGGAGGCGGGGTGGGCGGCCTGACCGCGGCCCTCGCGCTCAGCCGCTCGGGCGAGCGGGTGACGCTGCTCGAGCGCGACGAGCTGCGCCCGCTGGCCGACGCCGACGAGGCGTTCGCCACGGAGCGCCGGGGTGCCCCGCAGGTCCACCAGACCCACGGCTTCCTCGCCCGCCTCCAGGTCACGCTTCGCGACAGGTTCCCCGACGTCCTGCAGGACCTGCTCGACGCCGGCGGCATCACCATGCCGATGTCGTCCGAGCTGGGCGAGCCTCGCCCCGGCGACGAGGACCTCAAGGTGATCATCATCCGTCGCTCCACCCTGGAGTGGGTGCTGCGCAAGGCGGTGGAGGCCCAGGCGGGCGTCGATCTGCGCACCGCTGCCGGGGTCGCCGGACTGGTGGCCCCCAGCCGCGACGAAGCCGGTCGCCCGATCGTCACCGGTGTCCGCCTCGAGGACGGCACAACCATCGACGCCGACGTGGTGCTCGCCGCCACCGGCCGCCGGGGCCCCGTGCCCGAGTGGCTCGAGGCGCTCGGCGTCGAGGTGCCCGAGCGCATCCACGAGAGCGGGCTGATGTACCTCACCCGGTGGTACCACCGCGTCGGCAGCAACGACGACCTCGACCCGAAGCTGGGCGGCGACCTCGGCTTCGTGAAGTACCTGGCCGTGCCGGGCGACGGCGACACGCTGTCGGTCACCCTGGCCGTGCGCACCGACGACTCCGAGCTGCGCGCCGCGCTCTCCGACGCCGACCGCTTCCACCGTGCCTGCCATCTGCTGCCCGGGCCGAACCAGTTCTTCACAGGCGACGCCGACCTCGAGCCGATCGGTGGGGTGCGGCCCATGGCCGGCCTGCTCAACCGGCTCCGACGCTTCGCCGACGACGACGGTCAGCCCACCGTGGTCGGCTTCCACGCCATCGGCGACTGCCACACCACCACCAACCCGCTCTACGGGCGGGGCTGCTCGCTGGCTGCCGTGCAGGCGGTCGCCATCGCCGACGCCATCGCCGAGCACCCCGACGACCCGGTGGCCCGAGGCGCGGCCTACGAGGCGTTCAACAAGGTCGAGGTCGAGCCCTGGTTCGAGTCGTCCGTCCAGATGGACCGCTTCGGTGCGGACCCGGCGGGCGGCGGCGCGCTGGGCGGTGGCGGCGGTCCCGAGTCCGACGCCGCCAAGGCGATGGGCGCGGTGTTCGTCGCCGCGCAGACCGACCCGATCATCGGTCGCGGCATCGCCCGGTTCATGAACCTGCTCGCCACGCCCGCCCAGCTCATGGCGGACGCCGAGCTGCTCGCCCGCATGGGCGAGGTGATGGCCGATCCGAGCGCCTACCCGGTGCCGCCGCGCGAGGGACCGAGCCGAACCGAGCTGCTCGAGCAGCTCGGCGGCGAGCTCGTCGCCTGACGCAACCAGCACGCACAGCACCAGCAGCCACCTCCCCCCGGTCCTGCCGTTCCGACACCGACGACCCGAGGAGAACCTCAGCAAATGCCTGCCCCCACGCCCCACCCGTCGACCCGTGAGCGACGCGTCGCCACCAACGGGATCGAGCTGAACGTCGTCGAGGCCGGAGACGGGTTCCCCGTCGTCCTCGCCCACGGCTTCCCGGAGCTCTCGTACTCGTGGCGCCACCAGGTGCCCGCCCTGGCCGACGCCGGGTACAAGGTGATCTGCCCCGATCAGCGCGGCTACGGCAAGTCCGACCGGCCCGACGCGATCGCCGACTACGACATCCACCACCTCACCGACGACCTCCTCGGCCTGCTCGACGAGGCCGGCCATGAGAAGGCCGTGTTCGTGGGGCACGACTGGGGCTCGATGGTCGTGTGGCAGATGGCGCTGCTGCACCCTGAGCGCGTCGCCGGCGTGATGGGCATGAGCGTGCCGTTCCTGCCCCGCGGCCCGATGTCGCCGGTGGCGCTGATGCGCCAGGTGATGGGCGACAGCTTCTTCTACATCCTCTACTTCCAGGAGCCGGGCGTCGCCGACGCCGAGCTCGGCCGCGACCCCGGCGAGACCATGAAGCGCATGCTCGCGGGCCTCACCAAGCCGCCCGCCGGCGAGGAGGTCGACCTGATGAGCCTCTCGGCCAACGACGGCCGCGGCTTCGTCGAGCGCATGCGCGCGGTCGACGAGCTGCCGACCTGGCTCAGCCAGGAGGAGCTCGACCACTACACCGCCGAGTTCACCCGCACCGGGTTCACCGGTGGCATCAACTGGTATCGCAACTTCGACCGCAACTGGGAGACCACGCCCCAGCTCGACGGCGTCCACGTCACGGTGCCGTCCGCCTTCCTCACCGGCGTCGACGACCCGGTCAACCTGATGAGCCCCGCCGCGATCATGGACGGCTGGCTCGACGACCACCGCGGCTCCACCATGGTCGAAGAAGCCGGCCACTGGGTGCAGCAAGAGAAGCCCGACGAGGTCAACGCCGCCCTGCTCACGTTCTTGAAGTCCCTCGATCTGACCTCCGGAGGTCGCTGACATGCCCGCACCCAGCCCCCTGCGCTTCGGCGCGTTCTTCGCGCCCTTCCACCCGGTCGGCCAGAGCCCGACCCTCGCCCTCGAGTACGACCTCGAGCGCGTGGTGGAGCTCGACCGCCTCGGCTTCGACGAGTGCTGGTTCGGTGAGCACCACTCCGGCGGCTACGAGCTGATCGGCTGCCCCGAGCTCGTCATCGCGGTGGCGGCCGAGCGCACCAAGCACATCAAGCTCGGCACCGGCGTGGTCTCGCTGCCCTACCACCACCCGTGGCTGCTGGCCGACCGCATCAGCCTGCTCGACCACCTCACCCGCGGCCGGGTCATCTTCGGCACGGGCCCCGGCGCCCTGCCCACCGACGCTCACATCATGGGCATCGATCCGGTGGAGCAGCGCCGGATGATGGAGGAGAGCCTCGAGGCGATCCTCGCCCTGTTCACCTCCGACGAGCCGATCACCCGTGAGACCGACTGGTTCACGATCCGCGACGGTCGGCTGCAGATGCGTCCGTACACCCACCCGCACCCCGAGATCGCGGTCGCCGCGATGGTGTCGCCCTCCGGGCCGCGCCTCGCCGGCAAGCACGACGTGTCGCTGCTGTCGCTGTCGATGTCCGTCGCCGAGGGCTTCGCCGCAATCGGCCAGGCGTGGGACGTCGTCACCGAGCAGGCCGCCAAGGCCGGCCAGCCCGAGCCCGACCGCAGCAGCTGGCGGATCCTCGGCAACATGCACCTCGCCGAGACCCGCGAGCAGGCCATCGAGGACTGCACCTACGGGCTCCAGCAGTTCGCCGACTACTTCGGTGGCGGCGCCGGCTTCGTGCCGCTCGCCAACAAGGTGGAGGGCGAGCAGTCGAAGACCGACTTCGTCAAGAGCTACGCCGAGGGCGGCGGCGTCGTGATCGGCACCGCCGACGACGCCATCGAGTACATCCAGGGCCTGCTCGACCAGTCGGGCGGCTTCGGCACCTTCCTGTTCCTCGGCCACGACTGGGCGTCGCCGGCCGCCACGCTGAACAGCTACCGGATCTTCGCCGAGAAGGTGATGCCGCACTTCCAGAACCAGCTGGCCTCGCAGCAGGCGTCGCACCAGTGGGCGGTCGACAACCGAGGCAAGCTCTTCGGCCGGGCCGGCCAGGCGATCCTCAACGCGATCACCACCCACGTGGAGGAGAAGGAGGCCGACGCCAAGGCGGCCGCCGCCTCTGCGCCCGCCGACGAGACCGACGCCACCGAAGGAGCGAAGGCCTGATGCGCGCCGCCTCGCTCAAGTCGGGTCGCATCTACGTCCGCGAGGACGCCCCCGAGCCGACCCCCGAGTTCGGTCAGGTGCTCGTGCAGGTGAAGGCTTGCGGGATCTGCGGCTCCGACCTGCACTTCGCCAAGCACGGCCACGAGATGATGGCCCTCGGCAAGCAGATGAAGGGCATGCCGTCGATGGGTGGCGAGGGCACCGAGGGCGCCGGTGGCGACCTCGACTTCGACGCCGACATCTACATGGGTCACGAGTTCTCGGCCGAGGTGCTCGAGATCGGCCCCGACACCGTGGCCCCGAAGCCGGGCACGCTGGTCACGTCGATCCCGATCCTGTTCACCGCCGGCGGCGTGAAGCCCATCGTGTTCAGCAACGAGATCCCCGGTGGCTACGGCGAGCGGATGCTGCTGTCGGCGCCGATGATCTCGGAGGTGCCCAACGGGCTCGACTTCCGCCACGCCGCCCTCACCGAGCCGATGGCGGTCGGGCTGCACGCGGTCAACAAGTCGAAGATCAAGCCCGGCGAGGGCGCCCTGGTGCTCGGCTGCGGCCCGGTGGGGCTCGCGGTCATCGCCGGCCTGAAGCTCAAGGGCATCGAGACCATCGTGGCCACCGACTTCTCGCCGGCCCGCCGGGCCATCGCCACGGCGATGGGCGCCACCGAGGTGGTCGACCCCGCCGCGGAGGACGCGTTCGACGCCTGGCAGCGAGCCGGCGGCGGCCGGAGCCTGGTGGCCTTCGAGGCCATCGGCGTGCCCGGCATCATCAACTCGGTGCTGAAGGACGCGCCCCACAGCACCCGCCTGGTCGTCGTGGGCGTGTGCATGGGCGACGACACGATCAACCCGTTCTTCGGGATCAGCAAGGAGCTGAACGTCCAGTTCTGCCTCGGCTACGACCCGATGGAGTTCAACGAGTCGCTGCGAGCGATCGCAGAGGGCGACATCGACGTCACGCCGATGATCACCGGCGAGGTCCCCCTCGAAGGCGTCGCCGACGCCTTCGAGGCCCTCGGCAACCCCGACGCCCACTGCAAGATCCTGGTGACGCCATGAACACCACCACCACAAGATCTGTGGGCGCACAGGCACGCATTCCGTGCTCTCGCGCCCACAGAAATGGGGAATCATGAGCCCGGTCGAGCTGGTCGCCGACCCGACCCAGCCGTTCGCGGGGAAGGTGGCACTGGTCACCGGGGCGGCGCGGCCGCGGGGGATCGGGCGGGCCACTGCGCTGCGCCTGGCCCAGGGCGGCGCCGACGTGGCCTGCCTCGACATCGCCCGTCCGTACACCGACGCGCCCGCTCACGGCACCGCCAGCGGTGACGACCTCGACAGCATCGTCGCCGAGATCGAGGCGCTCGGCCGCAAGGCCATCGCCGTGCGCGCCGACATCTCGGTGGAGGCAGAGGTGGACTGGGCCGTCGGCGCCGCCACCGAGGCGCTCGGCACGATCAACCTCGTGGCCAACGTGGCCGGGGGCAGCGGCGTGGGCTTCGGCGTCGGACCGCTGATCAGCGTTCCCGCCGACGAGTTCCGCAAGGTGCTCGACGTGAACCTCACCGGCACGTGGCTCGTCTCCAAGGCCGCGGCCCAGCGCATGGTCGACGCCAAGGTCGGCGGGCGCATCTGCAACGTGTCGAGCCAGGCCGGCAAGAAGGGCTTCCCGATGCTCGGGCCCTACTGCGCCGCCAAGGCCGGCGTGATCCTGCTCACCCAGGTGATGGCCGCCGAGCTCGGACCGTCGGGCATCTCGGTGAACGCCGTCTGCCCCGGCACCGTCGACACCGAGCTCGTGAACCCGAACGGGATGTACGAGCTCATGCTCGGCGGCAAGGAGGCCGCGCAGGCCCACATCGAGCGCACGATCCCGCTCGGACGCCTGCAGAGCCCCGAGGAGATCGCCGCGTCGATCTGCTGGCTGCTCTCCGACGACGCTGCCGCCATCACCGGCGAGGCCGTCAACACCAGCGCCGGCGAGACGATGGTCTGAACCCCGTCGGTTCTGGGGGTGGTTGATGCCCGAAAAGGCGAATCAACCATCCCCAGAACGGTGGGGTTGGTGCTGGTGCGGGGTCAGATCTGGCGGTCGGAGCCGGCCCAGTAGGGCGCCCGGATCTCGCGCTTGAGGAGCTTGCCGCTGGGGTTTCGGGGCAGGGCCTCGGCGAAGTCGATCGACTTCGGGAGCTTGAAGCCGGCGAGGTGCTCGCGGCAGAAGGCGATGATCTCCTCTGGCGTGGGGTCGGTGCCCTCGGCCTTGACGACCACAGCCTTGACGGCCTCGCCCCACGTCTCGTCGGGCACGCCGACCACCGCGCAGTCGGCGACCGCGGGGTGCTTCATCAGCGCGTTCTCCACCTCGGCCGGGTACACGTTCTCGCCGCCCGACACGATCATGTCCTTCACGCGGTCGTGGAGGAACACGAAGCCGTCCTCCATGAAACCGGCGTCGCCGGTCTTGAACCAGCCGTCGTCGGTGAACGCCGCAGCGGTGGCGTCGGGGTTGTTCCAGTAGCCGATCGAGTTCTGGTGCGAGCGGGTCCACAGCTCGCCCACCTCGCCGTCGGGCACGTCCCGGCCGGTGTCGTTGTCGACGACGCGCATCTCCACCCACGGGTACGGCTTGCCGGCCGAACGCAGCAGCTTCGGCTTGTTGGCGGGGTCGTGGTCGACGCCGTCGAGCTGCGTGATGGCTCCGGTGGTCTCGGTGAGACCGTAGACCTGGATGAACTCGCAGCCGAACCGCTCGATCCCCTGCTTCAGCACCGCCTCGGTGATCGGGGATGCGCCGTAGACGAGGGCCCGCAGCGTGGCGAAGTCGGTGTCCTCGACTCCCGGCGTCATGAGCAGGAACTGGATCACCACCGGCACCATGAACGCGTTGGTGATGCCCTTCTCGGGGATGACCCGCAGGATCACACCGGGGTCGATGTCGCGCAGCACCACCGTGCGGCAGCCGAAGTAGAGGCCGACCATGCCCCAACCCGCGCCCGCGATGTGGAACGTGGGCATCATGGCGAGGTTCACCGAGTCGGGGGTGAACCGCCACTGCTCGGCGGTGCCGGTGACGCCCTTGAAGAAGTTGTCGTTGGTGAGCATCACGCCCTTGGGCAGGCCCGTGGTGCCCGACGTGTAGAGCTGGAAGGCGACGTCGGCGCCCGTGGCCTGCACGCCCGGGTCGGTGTCGGGCTGGGCGTCGATCCACTGGTCGTAGCCGACCCAGCGGGGGTGGTCGCCGATGGCGACGATCGTGCGGACGGTGGCGAGCTGGTCCTCGATCTTCTCGACCTGCTCGAAGAAGTCGGGCCCGACGATGACCACCGGGGCCTGGGCGTCGTCGATGATCTGCAGCATCTCAGCGGGGGCCAGGCGCCAGTTCACAGCCACGTTGACGCCGCCCATCTTGGCCAGGGCGAAGGTGGTCTCGAAGAACGACAGGCTGTTCTTGTCGATCGTGGCGACGCGCTGACCGGGCTCGATGCCGGCCGCTACCAGCGCGTTGGCCAGCTGGCTCGAGCGGCGGTCGAGCTCACCGAAGGTGGCGGAGCGCCCGTCGATGACCTCGACGGCGACGTCGTCGGGCCGCTCGGCGCCATGGGTGCGGATGATGTCGGCAATGGTCGCGATGGCCAAGTGATGTCCCCCGTCGGAGTAGCTGCTGTTGGCATTCTGCCAAAGCCGTGACTACGACGTGGACGCCACCAACGGCCAGGGGTTGTTGCGCTCGGCGGCGAGGGCGACGTCGAAGAGGAGGCCGTCTTCGTGGTGGCGGGCGAGCACCTGCATGCCCACGGGCAGGCCCTCCACGGTGCCGGAGGGGATCGACACCGCGGGGTTGCCGTAGATGTTCGAGATGATCGTGAGCGCGCCCATGTTCACGAGGTCGGGGAAGCGGCGGCTGGCCTGGTCGAGCAGGAATCCAGGCAGCTTCGGCACGAGGGCGGTGGCCACGCGGGCGCCGGCCAGCAGGCCGCGGAAGGCGACCTTGGCGGCGTCGTTGGCGAGGGCCTTGTCGAGGAAGCTCTCCTCGGCGCTGCTGGTGGTGGCGTCGGCCGGGAAGGCCGGGCCGGGGTTGGTGGCGGCGATGATCAGGTCGACTTCCTCGAAGGCCCGCGCCATCTCCTCGTTGGCCAGGATGCGCAGCTCCTCGGCCACCGCCGCGGTGCGCAGGTTGTAGAGCGACTCGGACATGCGCAGGCCCGCCGCCACCTCGTCGGTCAGGTCGTCGGCGCAGCCGGGCCAGGCCGGGCCGAGGTCGGCCAGCAGCGTGGCCAGGTTGCCCATCATCCACTGGGCGGCCAGGTTCGGCGGCTCGGGCCGCACGTCGACCTCGACCATGCCGGTGGCCTCGATGAGCGCCTTGGCCGAGGCACGGAGGTGGACCTCGACGCCGGGTTCGAGGGTGACGCCGCCGAGATCGGGGACGACCGCCACGCGCAGGCCCTTGAGCTCGTGGGTGCCGAGCTCGGCCTCCCAGCGACCGTGCGACGGGAGGCTCGACGGGTCGTACGGGTGGAAGCCGGCGCAGACGTCGTAGTAGCGAGCGGCGTCGCGCACCGATCGCGCGAGGTTGCCGAGCACGACGGTGTTCGGACGCATGAACGCGTGCGGGCCGCGCGGGATCCGACCGAAGGTGCCCTTCATCCCGAGCAGGCCGGTGTAGCCGGCCGGGATCCGGATCGAGCCGCCGCCGTCACCACCCGTGGCCAGGCTGACGAGCCCGCCCGCCACCGCCGACGCCGAGCCGCCGGACGAGCCGCCGACGGTGCGCCCGTGCTGCCACGGGTTGTGGGTGACGCCGTTGATCTTGGTGACGCTCACGTTGAGGCCGCCGAACTCGCTGGCCGTCGTCTTGCCGACCGGCACCACGCCGCCCCGTTCGAAGAGCCGCTCCGTCTGGTGCGACGTGCGGGTGGCGACTCGGTCCTTGAACACCAGCGACGCCTCGGTCCACGGCCAGCCGGCCACCGGATCGAGCTCCTTGATGGCGGTGGGCACGCCCCCGAAGGGCAGCGATACGTCAGCCTTCGCGGCTGCGGCGCGGGCCCGCTCGGGGTCCACGAAGCTGAAGGCGTTCAGGTCGGAGCGGTCGATGGCGGCGAGGGTGGCGTCGAGCTCCTCCACGGGGGAGCGCTCACCCGCCCGGAACGCATCGACGAGGGAGCAGGCATCGCCCTGCCACGGAAGGTCGGACATGGCCGGCATTCTTGTCCCCCTTGCGCCATCTGCGCAGATCTGACCGCGACCCAGATCCGGGCAAAGCACGCAATCGCACCGCTAGTGTCGCCGCCCGTGGCGGACACCGGCATCACGAAGCGCTTGGCGCGCGGCGTCTCTCGCGCCGCGAAGGACCGAGCCCGCCCCGCGCTGCGATCGGTGGCGCTGCGCACCCTCGAGCGCCTCAGCGAGGGGTCGGTGCTCACCACCGAGTACCCGATCGCGTCGTGCTCCCGCTACGGCTGGGATGAGCGCCCGGCCCATGGGCGCATCGAAGAGGTCCTGGCGCAGGGGCGGGACGACCACCACCGCACCCTCGAGTCGTTCGAGGCCCACCTGCCCGAGCTGCGGGCCATCGGCCGGCGACCCAGCGGTCGGGCGCCGGGCTGGGACAACGACTGGTTCGCGGGCCTCGACGCGGTGGCTCTCTACGGCTTCATCGCGCAGCGTCAGCCGGAGCGCTACGTGGAGGTGGGCTCCGGGCACTCCACGGCCTTCACCCGGCGCGCCATCGACGACAACGGCCTGGCCACCCACGTCACCTCCATCGACCCCGCCCCGCGCGCCGACATCGACGAGCTGTGCGACGACGTCCGCCGCTGCGGCCTGGAGGCGGTGGGCGCCGACCCGTTCGCGGAGCTGGCCTCCGGCGATGTCGTGCTCATCGACGGCTCCCACAACTGCTTCATGGGCAACGACGTGGCGGTCACGTTCCTCGAGGTCCTGCCGGCGATCCCGAAGGGCGTCCTGGTCGGGATCGACGACATCTTCCTTCCGTGGGACTACCCACCCGACTGGGTGGGCCGCTGGTACGCCGAGCAGTACCTGCTCGCCACGCTCCTGCTCACCGAGGACCCCGGCTGGCGGGTCGTGCTGCCCGACTTCTGGCTGAGCCGCGACCCCGCGTCAGCGGCCAGCATCGAGCGCTTCGCCGACCCGGCCCACTCCCCGAAGTTCGGTCTCGGCGGGGTCACCTTCTGGATGGAGAAGACCTGACCACGCGCTAGATCTTCGGTTGGCGGTGCTCGCTGACGCATACTGCACCGGTGAGTGAACTGAACGTCTTGGGGGGCGAGCTCGAACCGTGCGGCACGGATCCGATGACCGGGTTCTTCCGAGACGGCTGCTGCAGCACCGGCCCCGAGGACCTCGGCAGCCACACGATCTGCGCCGTGGTCACCTCTGAGTTCCTGAGCCATCAGCGCAGCATCGGCAACGACCTCTCCACCCCGATGCCCCAGTACCAGTTCCCCGGCCTCACGCCCGGCGATCGCTGGTGCGTCACCGCCGTCAACTGGGCGCGCGCCTACAACGACGGCGTGCCGGCGCCGGTGGTGCTCGCCTCCACCAACGTGAAGGTGCTCGACATCGTGCCGCTCACCGCCCTGCAAGAGAACGCGGTCGACGTGCCCGCCGATCCCGGAGCTCTGGAGTCGTGAAGGGCCGGATCGCTGCGCTCGGCATCGTCGCGTCCGTCGCCCTCCTCGGTGCCTGCGGCGACGACAGCTCCGACGACACCGGCGACGGCGGCGCCCTGGACCAGGGCTCGACGCCTGCGTCGCTGGTGGAGGGCGTCGAGGTCGGGGTCAGCGCGATCGACAACACCTTCCGTCCGGAGGAGATCGAGATCGAGGCGGGCACCGAGGTCGTCTGGACCAACGACGGTCGCAACGACCACAACGTCCTCCCGATCGAGGGCGACGAGTGGGGCGTCGAGGTCGACGACTTCGCCCCTGACGGCGTCTACCGCCACCGCTTCACCGAGACCGGCACCTACAGCTACTACTGCTCACTTCACGGCACGACCGAGAAGGGCATGGTCGGGACCATCGTCGTCACCGGTTGATGCCCACCAACGGAGGACACATGACACGCACCACTCGACTGCTCGTCGCAGCGCTGACGGCGTTCGCACTGGTCGCCGGCGCCTGCAGCGACGACGGCGGATCCGACGACGGCGACGTCTCCGCCGAGGACACCACCACGACGGGCAGCAGCACAGGTGCGACGGTGCGGGTCCCCGAGGACCACGACACCATCCAGGAGGCGGTCGACGCCGCCAACCCGGGTGACCTCGTGCTCATCGCCCCGGGCACCTACGAGGAGGCCGTCGACGTCACCGTCGAGAACCTCACCATCCGCGGCCTCGATCGCAACGAGGTCGTGCTCGACGGCGGCTTCGAGCTCGAGAACGGCATCCGGGTCCTGGCCGACGGCGTCGCCGTCGAGAACATGACGGCCAAGAACTACACGGTCAACGGCTTCTTCTGGACCGGCGTCACGGGCTACCGCGGCTCGTACCTGACCGCCTACCGCAACGGCGACTACGGCGTCTACGCGTTCGATGCGGTGAAGGGCCAGCTGGAGCACATCTACGCATCGGGCAGCCCCGACGCCGGCCTCTACATCGGGCAGTGCTACCCCTGCGACGCGGTGATCGACGACGTGATCTCGGAGTACAACGGCCTCGGCTACTCCGGCACGAACTCCGG
>DATCYI010000438.1:0-8066 GCA_036570385.1 Acidimicrobiales bacterium
GCGATCTCGTCGTTGAGCCAGTTCTCGATCTCGTCGGCCGGCAGCTGCCCGAGGCGGTAGGTGCCGAAGCGGGGGAGCACGTAGCGCTCCAGGTCGCGGCGATAGGTCTCCTGAGTGGTGGGCGACAGCCGACGACAGAGCGACAGGAACTCCTCGGCCCAGACGGCCAGCGGCATCTCGGCATCACGCGGATCGACCCACAGGCCCCGCACACGGTCCGCCTCGATCTCTCGCAGGAAGCGCTCGGCGTCCGCCTTGCGTGCGAAGGTCCGCGATTGAACGTTTCCGAGAGGGTCAGAAAATCTTGCTCGGTACTTCCCTCGTTGCTTCTGGACGTAGGCCATGACCCCTCCGAGGCGTGAGCGAGGCGCGGGTGAGGCGCGTAATCCCGGTTTTCGGGGGGTTCCGGCGGTCAGTGGTGGTCACCAACGGTCAACACAAAAAGAGCCCCTGACCTGGGACTTTACCAGGTCAGGGGCTGGAGGTGGCGGCGGGAATCGAACCCGCGTACAGGGCTTTGCAGGCCCTTGCCTAAGCCACTCGGCCACGCCACCGGGGACGGGTCACTCTAGCGGTGCCGGGCCGGCGGGCTCGACAGGGCGACAGGCAGAGATTGCATGTTGTATGCAATTGCCGTGCTGCACCTCGAGGACGACGCCATCGCTGCGCTGGTCGACCCGGCTTCGGCTGAGCAGGCCGTCTGGGACGCCTTCGAGGCTTGGGGCCGCGGACATGCCGCCACCACCCAGCGGGTGCGGGCGATCAGCCCGGCCGGTGAGGGGATGTCGTCGGCGATGGCTGCGGTCGTGCCTCCGTACTGCGGCGGCAAGATCTACGCGACTGCGGGAGGGCGCTTCACCTTCGTCAACGTCCTGTTCTCGACCGATGGCGCGCCGCTGGCCACCCTCGACGGCGATGCCATCACCCGCCTCCGGACGCCCGCGGCATCGTCTCTCGCCATCCGCCACCTCGCGCCAGCGAAGGTGACCACGGCGGTCGTGATCGGCTCCGGTGTGCAGGGGTGGAGCCTCGTGGAGATGCTGATGCGGTCGTTGCCCGACCTCACCGAGCTGCGGCTCTGCGGCCGGTCGGGATCGACGAGCACCCCGGCGCTGGTCGAGCGATCGCGCCAGGCAGGCCTGTCGCCGGTCGTCTTCGACGACCCCGACGAGGCCGTGCGAGGCGCGCAGGTGGTCGTGACCCTCACCAGCGCGTCGACGCCGCTCTTCAGCGCAGGTTCGCTGGGCGACGACACCTTGATCTGCGCCGCCGGCGCCACCAAGTACGACCGCCGCGAGGTCGGCCCCGACGTGGTCGAGCGGTGCACCGCGGTGGTGTGCGACGACGTCGCCGGCTCACGGGTCGAGTGCGGCGATCTCATCGGCGCGGCGGCGGACGGTCGCTTCGACTGGGATCGAGCCGTCGAGCTGCACGCCGTGGCGGCCGGGGTCGCAACGGTGGCGCGGGCCGGCTCAGCGCCGGTGCTCTTCGAGACGCAGGGCGTCGCGATCCAGGACGTGGCCGTGGCCGCACTCGCCTACGAGCGACACCAGGCCGCCGACGAGGCGTCGAACCCGTCCAGATAGCTCGCTCGGGCTCAGACGACGGCGGGGGCCGCGTCCTCCATGACCTCTCCGGCGGCACCGGCGAGGTGGGGGATCGGGTCGACGGCCTCGCCGTGGTGGGGGAGCAGCCGTGCGGAGGCGATCGCGGCCAGAGCGACGGCCGCAGCACCGACGATGGCGGCCACGCCGAGCCCGTCCACGAACGCCTGCTTGGCGGCGTCGACCACGACCGCACCGCCCTCGCCCAGGCGACCGGCGACGGCGAGTGCGCCGGTGAGCCCGGACTCGGCGACTGCGCGGTCAGAGGCGCTGAGGTTGGCGACGCTGTCGCCCAGCGAAGAGGCGTAGGACGACGTCACGAGCGCACCGAGGACGGCGACGCCCAAGGCGCCTCCGAGCTCGCGGGTCGTGTCGTTCATGGCCGAGCCGACGCCGGCCTGGCGCATCGGCACGGCAGACATGATCAGCGTGGTCAGCGGCGTCATGGTGAGGGCCATGCCCAGAGCCAGCGTCAGGATCGGCGCGTACATCCACCAGATCTGGGTGTCGGTGCCCATCAGCGAGAAGAGCATCAGGCCCAGCGAGATGAAGCCGAGCCCAGCGGGCACGATCCGGCGTGCGCCGAAGCGAGCCACGAAGCCGGGCACCTGCGGGGACACGACCATCATCAGGGCGGCCATCGGCAGCTGGAAGAGGCCGGACTCGAGAGCGCTGTAGCCGAGCACGAGCTGGAGGTACTGCGCGGCGAGGAAGAAGGTCCCGAACATCGCGAAGAACACCAGGGTCATGCCGCCGGAGGCGACGCTGAAGCGTCGGTCGGCGAAGAAGCGCAGGTCGAGCATCGGGTGGCGGGCGCTCAGCTCGCGCCAGGCGAAGAGCCCGAGCGCCAGCGCGGCGCCACCGAAGGTGAGCAGCGAGCGGCCGCTGAGCCAGCCGGCGTGAGGCGCCTCGATGATCCCGTACACGAGACCGCCCATGCCGAAGACCGACAGGACCGCGCCGGCCCAGTCGATCGGAGGCTGCTCGGGGTCGCGCGAGGTGGGGAGCAGGACCCGACCGGCGATGGCGGCACCGACGATCAGGGGCACGTTGACGAGGAAGACCGAGCCCCACCAGAAGTGCTCGAGCAGGAAGCCCGAAGCGACAGGACCGATGGCGGCGCCGCCACCGGAGATGCCGGCCCACACCGCGATGGCCTTGGCCCGCTCGTGTGCCGGGAAGACGTTGGTGAGGATCGACAGCGTGGAGGGCATCACGAACGCGGCACCCAGGCCCATGACGCCGCGGGCGGCGATGACCATCGTGGAGGTATCGGCCACCGTCGCGATCAGCGTGCCGATGAGGAAGAGGCCGAGGCCGATCTGCAGGGCGCCCTTGCGGCCGAAGCGGTCGCCCATCGAGCCGGCGGTGAACAGCAGGCCGGCGAACACGAGGGCGTAGGAGTCGACCATCCACTGCAGGTCGGTGATGGAGGCGTCGAGCTCGCGGGCCAGCGTCGGGATGGCGACGTTGAGCGCGGTGTTGCCGATGATGACGATCATGAGGCTCGTGCAGAGCACCCCGAGGATCGCCCAGCGGCGGTCGTGTACGGCAGGGTCGATGGCTATGTCTTGATGCACTTGGGCTCCGGGACTTCTTGTTTCGCTACGAATCAGCCTCGGAACTGTACGGCAGGACTCCCTGAAATCGTGGCGTCTTTAGCCTGTGAATGGGGTCACACCGGTTCTGGCTTGAGTTTCGCTACGATCTGTGCTCGTGGCCAGACCCCGTAGCGAAGAGGCACGACAGGCGGCGCTCGACGCCACCGTCGACCTCGTGCTCACGGGCGGCGTCGACACGGTCACCTTCGAGGCCGTGGCCGCTGAGTCGGGGGTCGCGAAGTCGACCCTGTACCGCCACTTCGGCACCAAGCAGGCGATGGTCGCGGCGGCGGCGGCCTCCTGCGTGGTCGAGCACACCACCCCCGACACGGGCGACCTCGCCCAAGACCTGCGACTCATCTTCACCAAGCACCGTCACGATGAGGAGGCCCGTCGGGTGCCCGACCTCGTGCCGCTGCTGCTCGCGGCGAGCGACCGCGACCCTGAGCTGCACAAGCTAGTGATGGCCATGATCGAGGAGCGCCGCCGGCCGGTGCGCACGGTGCTGCAGCTCGCCCAGCTGCGCGGCGAGATCGGCCGCGACGCCGACCTCGACGTCGCCGTGGCCGTGATCATCGGGCCCTTCGTGCAGCGTCGCATGATCGACCGCGTCGAGGTCACCGACGAGTTCGCCGACGCAGTGATCCGCTACGCGGTGGATGCCCTGCGCGCCACCGCCGACCGCCTCCCCGTCTGACCCAGGTCGACCGGCCGCGTAGGGTCGGTGGCCGCTTGGAACGAGACGATGGGGGATCAGTGGGCGACAGGGTTGAGGAGCTGCTCGGCGAGCTGACGCTCGATGAGAAGGTGTCGTTGCTCGGAGGCGAGGACTGGTGGCACATACCCGCCGTGCCCCGCCTAGGCATCGGGTCGGTGAAGGTCAGCGACGGTCCCGCCGGCGTGCGGGGCGCCGAGCACAGCGGCGGGCCGCACTCGGCCAGCTTCCCGTGCGGCACCGCGCTGGCGGCGACGTGGGACGTCGAGCTCATCGAGCGCGTCGGCGCAGCGCTGGCCGCGGAGCTTGACAGCAAGGGCGCCCACGTCATCCTGGCGCCGACCGTGAACCTCCACCGCTCGCCGCTGGCCGGCCGGAGCTTCGAGTGCTTCAGCGAGGACCCGTTCCTCAGCGCGCGCCTGGCCGTCGCCTACATCAACGGCGTCCAGCGCTCGGGCAAGGGCGCCACCGTCAAGCACCTCGTCGCCAACGACTCCGAGCACGAGCGCATGACGATCAGCTCCGAGGTGCCGGAGCGGGCGCTGCGCGAGCTGTACCTGCTGCCGTTCGAAGCAGCGGTCCGCGAGGCCGGTGTCTGGTGCGTGATGACGGCGTACAACCGGGTCGCCGGCACCTACTGCAGCGAGAGCACCGATCTGATCACCGACATCCTCCGCGACGAGTGGGGCTTCGACGGGCTGGTCATGTCCGACTGGTACGGCACGCACTCGACGGCGCCAGCGACCCTCGCCGGCCTCGACCTCGAGATGCCGGGCCCGCCGGAGAACCGCGGCCCAGCGCTGCGCGCGGCGGTCGACAGCGGCGAGGTGCCCACCTCCGTGCTCGACGATCGGGTGCGGGCCGTGCTGCAGCTCGCAGCGCGCGCCGGCGTGCTCGAAGCAGGGGCCGCCGAGCGTCCCACCGAGCGCTACGACCACGACCTCGGCCGGATCGCACTGCTCCGCGAAGCCGCGGCTTCGGGCATCGTCCTGCTCCAGAACGACCCGGTCGACGGCCGGCCCGTCCTGCCCCTCGTCGGCACCGCGCTCGACCGCGTCGCTGTGATCGGACCCACCGCCGCCCTGCCCTCGATAGAGGGCGGCGGCAGCGCCCACGTGTCAGCGCCCTACGCGGTGTCTCCGGTCGAGGGGCTCGCGGCGGCGCTGCCCGGGGTGGAGGTGGTCCACGAGCCCGGAGCGAGCATCCGGCGGGGCGCCACCACCATCGACACGACCTGGGCCGCCACCGAAGGTGGACGTCCCGGCCTCAGCGTCAGGTACTTCGCCGGTGACGAACCCGCCGGCTCTCCCGTGCGCGACGAGGTGGTCACCAGCTCGCTGTTCCGCTGGTTCCCCGGTCTCGACCCTGCCGGCCCCGGCGCGCCGTGGTCGGTCGAGGTCACCGCCGACTTCACCGCTGCGTTCGACGGGCTGCACACCTTCAGCGTGCGCTCCGCAGACCGGGTGCGGCTCTGGGTCAGCGACGAGGTCGCCGACGCCTGGTCGCCCGAGCCGGGCGAGCGGGGGACCGTGTCCGTCGCGGTCGAGCTCCGCGCCGGCGAGTCGGTCCCGCTCCGCTTGCACACCGCCCGCGTCGACCAGGGGCCCGACGTGTGGGGCCAGGTCGACATGCGGGTCCTCGAGCCGGTGCCCGGCGACCTGGCCGATCGCGCTGTGGCCGCCGCATCGGCCGCTGACGTCGCGGTCGTGGTGGTCGGACTCGACAGCAGCTGGGAGACCGAGGGTCGCGACCGCACCGACCTGTCGCTGCCCGGCGGTCAGGTCGACCTCGTGCGGCGCGTCGTCGCCGCGAACCCTCGCACCGTCGTCGTGGTCAACGCCGGCGCGCCCGTCGAGATGGGGTGGGTCGACGACGTGCCCGCCGTCCTGCAGGCGTGGTACCTCGGCCAGGAGACCGGCAACGCGCTGGCCGACGTGCTGTTGGGCGTGGTCGACGCCGGGGGCCGCCTGCCGACAACCATCCCGCACCACCTGGCGGACATCCCGGCGCAGGCCCACTACCCGGGCGCCGACGGCCAGGTGCACTACGGCGAGGGTCTCCTCGTCGGCTACCGCGGCTTCGACGAGCTCGGCATCGACGCTCGCTACCCCTTCGGGCACGGGCTCTCCTACACGGCCTTCGAGCACGGTGCGGTGTCGTTGTCGACTCCCACCGTCGGTCCCGGCGGCACCGTCGAGGTGTCGCTGCCCGTGACCAACGTCGGCGGTCGCGCCGGCGATCAGGTGGTCCAGGTCTACGTGAGCGACGTCGAGGCGTCGGTCCCGCGCCCGCCCAAGGAGCTCAAGGGCTTCGTCCGCCTGCACCTGGAGCCGGCGGAGACAGGTGTCGCCTCCGTGACGCTCGACGAGCGCTCGTTCGCCTTCTGGGACCCTGAGGCCCACGGCTGGACGGCGGAGCCCGGCGAGTTCGAGGTGCTCGTCGGCACCAGCGCCACCGAGATCGTGGGCCGCGCTTCCCTCCGCTGGGAGGCACCTGCGTCCTGATCCGGACCAGGTCAGATGTCCAGTGCGTCGGGGAGTATGGCGACCACGCAGGGTGGGGAGGACTCCGGCACCACTACAGGAGGCCGCACCAAATGGGCATTGGAACGAGCATCATCATCATCGCCGCAGGCGCCATCATGACCTTCGCCATCGAGGTCGAGAACGCCGAGGGCTTCAACATCAACAACGCCGGCGTCATCCTCATGATCGCCGGCGCACTCGGGCTGATCGCCAGCATGGTCGTGTTCGGTCCGCGGCACCGCCGGACCACCGTCCAGGATGCCGGCGGGCGCACCGTCTACCACGACGAGGTCTGATCCGAGCACCACAGACAGCGACGCAACCGGAGCCCCACGGGACTCCGGTTGCGTCGCGTCTGGGCGGGATCAGTCGGCGGCCACCGCGTCGAGCACGTCGAGGCGCGCCGCTCTCCTCGCCGGCCTGATCCCCGCGACGATGCCGGCACCGGCCCCCACGAACAGGACGACCAGCAGCGGGGTGACGGGAAGGGCAAAGGTCGCGAAGCCCTCGCTCGCCGCGATCGCTCGCACCAGGCCCCACCCGGCGAAGAGCCCGAGACCGATCCCGCCGAGCGCACCGAATGCGGCCACCAGCGCCGACTCCCAGCGCACCATGGCTCGCAGCTGCTGGCGGGTCTGGCCCACCGCCCTCAGGAGGCCGAGCTCGCGGGTGCGCTCGTGCACCGAGAGGGAGATGGTGTTGGCGATGCCCATGAGCGCGATCAGGATCGCGACGCCGAGTAGGCCGTAGACGATGTTGAGCAGCGCATCCACCTCGCCGGCCTCGGCCTCGACGTAGCCCTCGCGGTCCTGGACGGACGCACCGCCGTGGGCGTCGACCACCTCCTGAGCCGCGGTGCGACCATCCTCCACGGAGGTGCCGTCGGCCAGCCCCATGAGCAGCAGCACGTAGGAGCTCTGCCGGGCGTGGCGAGACCAGACCTCGGTCGGCACCAGCACGTCGCCGCCCAGCGCCTCCTCGTCGTAGGTGGCGGCCACCTCGAGCTGCTCGGTGGCGCCGTCGGGCAGCTCGACCGTGAGGGTGTCGCCCACCGCCCAGCCCTCCGTCTCGGCGGTCTCGGTGGACACAGCGAGGTGACGGTCGCCGACGTCGGCCATCGAGCCTGTGGCCACGTCGAAGCTGGCGACCTCCGCTAGGTCGGCCATGTCGCCGAAGCCGACCTCCATGTCGTCACCCTCGATGCGCGCCGGACCCCATCCCATGCCGGCCGCGACCTCGATCTCGTCGAGGCTCGCCAGCTCCTCGCGCAGCGCCGGGCTGAGACCGGAGCCGCTGAAGCCGGCCGACTCGACCACCAGATCGCCACGGAAGGCGCGGCTCACGGCGTCGTCGAGCGAGGCCCTGAGCGACGCTCCGAACACGGTGAACAGCGACACCACGCCGACGCCGATCAGCAGCGCGGTGGCGGTGGCCGACGTGCGTCGGGGGTTGCGCATGGCGTTGCGCCGGGCGAGCTCGCCGGTGGTGCCCCGCAGCCTCAAGGGCGCCCCGACGACGGAGCAGGCGACCCGGGCGGCCACGGGTCCGAGGAGGATGAGCGCTACCAGGAGCAGGAGGGTGCCGAGCCCGGCCAGGCCCACCGCTCCGTCGCCGTTGCCGG
>DATCYI010000439.1:0-4894 GCA_036570385.1 Acidimicrobiales bacterium
GGCCTTGAACTCGGGCCAGTAGTCGGCGACGGGCGCATCGAGGTCGAGCTGCCCGCGCTGCACCAGCAGGTTGGCGCAGGCGGCGGTGGCGCCCTTGGTGGTGGAGAAGACGAGCTGGAGCGTGTCGTCGGTGTACGCCGCACCCGTCTGCGGGTCGGCCACGCCGCCCCAGAGATCGACCACCTTGTGGCCGTCTCGGTAGACGGAGACCGCGGCTCCCACCTCGTCGTGCTCGGAGAAGTTCTTGGCGAACGCATCCGCCACCGCCTCGAAGCCGGGCTCGACGCCCCCACCGATGTCCGTCACGTGCTGTCCCCCTGAGGTTGCTCGACCTTGTGATCGCTCAGCCACAGTAGGAGGTCGTCGGCGGGCATGGGGCGGCCGAAGAGGAAACCCTGCGCGTTGTCGCAGCCGAGGCCCTTGAGGGTGTCGAGCTGGAGCTCGGTCTCGACGCCCTCGGCCACCACTCGCAGCCCCAGCGCCTTGGCCATGGACACGACGGCCTGGGCGATGGCGTGGTCGTCGTCGTTGACGCCGAGGCCGCTCACGAACGAGCGGTCGAGCTTCAGCCGGTCGACGGGCAGCCGCTTCAGGTAGGCGAGGGACGAGTAGCCGGTGCCGAAGTCGTCGATGCTGATGCCGAGCCCGCAGTCGCGCAGCCCCCCGAGCTGGTCGGCGGCCTGCTGGGTGTCCTCCACCAGCGCCTCCTCCGTGAGCTCGACGCGCATGCGGCCGGGCTCGAGAGCCAGCCGTGAGAGCACGGCGTCGACGCGATCGACGAGGTCGGGATCGCCCAGCTCCTGCGGCGCCAGGTTCACAGCAGTAGCGCGCCGGTCCCAGATCCCCTGGTCCACCCACGCCGCGGTCTGGGCGGCGGCGGTGGCGAAGGTCCAGGTGCCGAGCTCCGCCATGATCCCGGCCTCCTGGGCGACCGGGAGGAACTGTCCAGGCTGGAGCAGGCCCCGGGTGGGGTGCTCCCACCGCACGAGCGCCTCGACGCCGATCATCGACCCGTCGGCGAGCGACATCACGGGCTGGTAGTGCAGCACCAGCTCGTCGTGGGCGATGGCGTGGCGCAGCTCCGACTCGATGCGGAGCCGCTCGCTGGCCCAGTCCCGCATCTCGTCGTCGAACAGCTCGTAGCGGGCGCGGCCACGGGACTTGGCTCGGTACATCGCGGCGTCGGCGTCGCGCAGGAGGGCGGGAGCGGCTTCCGGTCCACCGTCGTGGCTCAGCGCGATGCCGATGCTCGCGGTGGCGACCAGGTCGGTGCCGAGCACCCGCATCGGCTCGGTGAACGCGCTGCGGAGGCGCTCGGCGATCTCGATCACCTCGGCCGGCTCGCTGATCTCCGGACACACGATCACGAACTCGTCGCCGCCGAAGCGGCCAACCGTGTCGCCGGGGCGGACCCGGTGGCGGAGCCGGTCGGCGACGGTGCGCAGCACGTGGTCGCCTGCGGCGTGGCCCATGCCGTCGTTCACGACCTTGAAGCGGTCGACGTCGCACATGAGCACCGCCACCTGGCAGCCGCTGGTGGCGGTCTGCTCGAGGGCCAGCTGGAGGCGGTCGAGGACGAGGGCCCGGTTGGGCAGCTCGGTGAGGTCGTCGTGGAGCGCGTTGAAGCGCAGCTCGTCGAGGGCTTGGTGCGAGTCGATGACGCCGGCCAGGGTGTTGGCCACAGCCTCCAGGAAGGCGAGGTCGTCCTCGGCCAGGTCGACCCGCATGGCGATCCCCACCGAGAGGACGCCCGGAGGCGCCTTGCGGGGCCGGATCACCGTGCTGGTCACGCTCTTGGTGCCGGCCTCGAGGATGAGCCTGCGGTCCGCGGTGTCCGGCCCCTCGCTCAGATCGATCACGTGGGTCGGCTTGTTCTGGGTGAGGATCTCCTCGAGCTGCTCGTCGCGCGCTCGGCGGTACCGGCCGACCGGTTCGCGCATGAGACCTGACCCGCCGATCAGCAGCAGGCTGCGGTCGTCGGCGCCGTCGTCGAGGAGCACGCCGACGAACATCGCGCCGAGGGTCGCGGCCACCAGCGAGGACGCCGCGTCCGCGATCTCGTCGATCGGGGCGCCGCGCAGGGCATCGCGGCTGAGCCGGGCGACGACGGCCTGCTGGGCCGCACGCCGCGTCGCCTGGTCCTTGGCCCGGGCCAGCTGGTCGCTGAGCTCGCGCTCGCCCGTGGTGTCCTCGAACACGACGAAGTAGGTGCCCGGCGTCGGCAGGCCGGTGCTGTGCCCGCGGATCCAGACCCACTCCAGGTCGGCGCGCAGGATCCGGAACTGGATCGGGCCGGCGCCGCCCCGCCCCACCATCTGCTGCAGCTCGCCGAACACCATCGTCAGGTCGTCTGGGTGCACGAGCGTCGTGAGGTCGGACCCGCAGATCACCGGCGGGGTCGTGCCGAGGATGCCGGCACCAGCAGGGTTGGCCCGGAGCACGGTGCCGAGCTCGTCGACGACGAGGAACCCGATCTGCGCCCGCTCGAAGGCGTGCTCTAGGGGCTCGTCGGGCAGCTGGGAAGTATCCACGTCGCTGGGGGTTTCCCCATCCATCCGCCATCCACCCGCCCCACCAGAGTGGTACCTCTCTCAGCGGTCGCACCACCACCCTCCACGTTCACGTCGGCGGTCCCCCCGCCCGAACCCCGAGCGAACCTGCGCCCCTTCTTCGCGGTTTTCCGCGGGTTTGGGCCGCAGGTTCGAGGTGGTTGGGTCAGCTGGGTGGTTGGGTCAGCTGGCGGGGGGTGGCTCAGGTGGCGGGGGTGGGGGTGCGGAGGCGCAGGGCGGCGATCAGCTCCTGGGCGGCGAGGACCACGAAGAACAGCGCCACCGACACGCCGGCCATCGTGGCCCCGGCGGCGGTGCCGTGGTGGTAGCTGAGCACGAGGCCGACGCCGACCGAGAGCCAGCCGAGGACGACGGCCACGACCATGCACAGCCACACCCGTCGCACCAGCAGAGCGGCGGTGGCCGGGGGGCCGACGAGCAGGCCGAACACCAGCAGCGTGCCCACCGCCTCGAACGAAGACACGATCGCCAGCGACACGAGCCCGAGCAGGGCTACGTGGGTGAAGCCGGGCCGCAGCCCGAGGCTGGCCGACTTGGCCTCGTTGAACGAAAGCACCAGGAACGCGCGATAGCCAGCGATGCTGGCGAGGACGACCACGACCGCGGCCACCGCCTGGAAGCGCAGGTCGGCCCAGGTGACGCCGAGGACATCGCCGAAGAGCAGGTTCTGCACGTCCGTCGCGAAGGAGCGGCTCTTCGAGATGATGATCACGCCGAGGGCGAGCATCCCGACGAAGAGCAGGCCGACGCCCGTGTCCTCACCGAGCCGGGCTCGCCGGCTCACCAGGCTGATGCCGCCCACCATGATCGCGGCGGTGATCAGCGCTCCGACCGTGAGGTTGAAGCCCCACAGCACCGCCAGGGCCATGCCGGGGATGACGCCGTGGGCGAGGGCGTCGCCCAGGAAGCTGAGGCCCCGCAGCACCACCCAGGTGCCGACCACCGACGATGCCACCACCGCCAGCATCCCGGCGAGCAGAGCCCGCTGCATGAACTCCAGGTCGAACGGCTCGAGCACCCACTCCATCGACCCCATCATCCCCTAGGACAGAGCGGCCGCGATGCGGGTGGCGTTGGTCCGCACCATGTCGATGTAGGTGGCGGCCTCGGAGTCGTCGGTGCCGAGCGACTCGCTGTAGAGCTCGACGACCTCCACCGCCGTACCCTCGTCGGCCAGCGCCTGGGCCACCCGCGACCGCGCGCTGGTCTCGACGAAGACGGCCGGCACACCGGCCTCCTCGATGGCGTCGGCCAGGTCGGCCAGGTCGGCGGCGCTCGGCTGCGCCAGGGTGCTCCCGCCGGGGATCACCACGCCGAGGACCTCGAAGCCATAGCGGTCGGCGAAGTAGCCGAACACGTCGTGGTTGGTGACGAGGACGCGTCGCTCGTCGGGGATCGCTGCGAGGGTCGCGGCGACCTCCGCGTCGAGCGCCCGCAGCTCCGCCACGTAGGCGGCCGCCCGCTCGCGGCCGGCATCGGTGTCGAGCTCGGGGACCGCTGCCATCAGGTCGGCCGCCAGCCCTTCGGCGATCGTCGCCATGCGGGCGGGGTCGGTGAACACGTGGGGGTCATCTCCGTCGTGGTCGTGGTCGGCGTGGTCGTCTGCGGCTCCGTGCTCGTCCTCGTGATCCTCGTCGGCGTGCTCGTCCTCGTGGTCGGCATTGGCGCGGAACGGAGCGGTCTCGACGTAGTCGGTGGCGTGCAGGACCGTCGCTCCGTCGTCGGCGGCAGCATCCACCGCAGCGACCAGGCCCGACTCGAAGCCGAGGCCGTTGGCCACGACGACGTCGGCGGAGCGCAGCGCAGCGGCCTGCTTGGCGGACGGTGCGAAGTCGTGCGGGCTCGCGTTGGGCGGCATCACGACGTCGACGCTGGCGTCGTCACCGACGAGGTTGCGCACGACGTCGCCCAAGATCGTGGTGGTCACGACGATCTCGGCGCCGGCATCGCCAGCACTCCCCCCGTCGTCACCGCAGGAGGCCAGCAGCATCGTGAGCGCGAGAGGTGCGGCGAGCGACCGCAGCCGCCGTGCGCGTGGGTTCGGGGGGTGGGGCCGAGCGAGAACGGTTCTCATCGCTGGTGACCGTACGGACTCTGGTTATCATTCGCAAATCACCTCCGTCCTCTCCCCCACCGCCCCCGCGGCCGTCTCGGCCACCGACCTCGTGCTCGCCTATGGCGCCCGCGAGGTGCTGGCCGGGGCCACGTTCGCGATGCCGGCGGGCGCGGTGACGGCGCTGATCGGGCCCAACGGGTCCGGCAAGTCCACGCTGCTGAACGCCATCGCCGGCCTGCTCACCCCCCGAGCCGGCCGGCTCGAGGTG